>CAKRNX010000014.1 GCA_934371475.1 uncultured Lachnospiraceae bacterium | reverse complement strand
CCAAAAATACAGGCATGAATGGACATCTTGCGAAACCGTTGGATATGAATAAGCTGAATGATGTTCTGGAAAGCTGGCTGTAATTGCTCCACAGGTGCATGGGAAAAGCAGACAGGAATACTCTTAAAAACAGTAGACAGAATGAAAATGCCTGTTTATAATTGAAGAAACAATAGAAAAGCAGGAATTAATTAATTTAGCCGAAACAGGCAGCAGAGCGAATAGTTGATGTTCGCCTGACAATGTGTATGCACAGGTGTAAGACGCAGCATGGCTCAGTTGAAAATGAGTTGTGCTGCGTTTTTTGATAAACACAGCCGGGAAGACTGAGGAGATCTGTCTGGCAGGAGGGAGAGAATATGTTAAAAATTGAGCATCTGACAAAGTATTACGGGGGAAAGGAGGCTGTGGATGATCTGTCTCTGCACATTCGGCCGGGAGAGATTTACGGTTTTATCGGTCATAACGGTGCGGGAAAAACTACGACGCTGAAAGCATGCTGCGGGATTTTACAGTTTGACGAGGGGGAGATTATGGTGGACGGCATCTCCGTAAAGAAGGATCCGCTGGCCTGTAAGAAAAAAATTGCATACATTCCGGATAATCCGGATCTCTATGAATTTATGACAGGCATACAGTTCCTGAATTTTATTGCGGATATTTTTGGCGTCAGTGCGGCTGACCGTCTGCAGAGGATCAGGCAGTACGCAGACGAGTTTGAGCTGACCAAAGATCTGGCGCAGCCTATTTCGTCCTATTCACATGGAATGAAACAGAAGCTTGCCATTATTTCCGCACTGATCCATGTTCCCAGATTGATTATTATGGATGAGCCGTTCGTCGGTCTGGATCCCAAGGCATCGCATCTGCTGAAGGGTCTGATGCGCAGGCAGTGCGATGAGGGAAGTGCCATTTTCTTTTCTACTCATGTGCTGGAAGTGGCGGAGAAACTCTGTGACAAGGTGGCCATTATTAAAAACGGCAGACTGGTAAAGGCAGGAGCCATGGAGGAGGTAAAGGGAGACATTTCGCTGGAAGATGTATTTCTGGAACTGGAGGGAGAACAATGATAGCGGCATTATTCAAAAAGCAGATGATGGAGGTTTTTTCCTGGATATTTAAGGACCGGAAAAACGGAAAACTGCGTACAGAAAAGGGAATAGCGGGATACTGCCTGATGTATCTGGTGCTGTTTGGCTTTTTAGGATATATGTTTTATGAAATGGCAGCTGCGATCTGTGGACCGCTTCTGCTGGCAGATATGGGCTGGCTTTACTGGTGCCTGATGGGGCTGCTGGCTATTTTCCTTGGAGTGTTTGGCAGTGTATTTAATACCTATGCATCGCTGTATCTGGCCAAAGACAACGATCTGCTGCTGGCTATGCCGATACCGCCGTCACGTATTCTGGCAGTACGTATGGCAGGTGTATATGCCATGGGGCTGATGTACGAGCTGATTGTAATGATTCCTGCCCAGATTGTCTGGATACGCACGGCAGATGTTTCAGCAGCAGGCATCATTTGTACTCTGTGTATCCCGCTGGTGCTTTCTGTGCTGATTCTTGTTCTGTCTGATTTCCTCGGATGGGTAGTGGCTCTGATTGCCGGGAAGCTGAGACACAAGAATATTGCGACGGTGATCATTACTCTGGGACTGCTGACCGGTTATTACTACGCATACGGAAGGGGATACGGAATGATCCAGGAGCTTGTGCAAAGCGCATCGACGATGGGAGGAAAGCTGAAGACTCCGCTTTATCTGATGTATCAGATGGGAATGGCGGCCGGTGGAAGCATATCGGCCATGGCGATCTTTACCGCAGTCACAGCTGTGCTGCTTGCCATTACCTGGGCGGTACTTTCTTCCGGCTATCTGAAACTGATGACAGTCAACCGTGGTGAGGTCAGAAAAGAGTACCGGGAGAAACAGACAGAGAAGAAACATTCTGTGGCAATGGCGCTCTGGCAAAAGGAGCTTCGCCGCTTCCTGGGCAGCGCTACCTATATGCTGAACTGCGGACTTGGTATGATTCTGATGCCGGTATCGGCAGCGGCGCTTGTCTGGAAAGCGGGTGAAATAAGGCTGATACTTTCGATGCTGCCGCAGGAGCTGATGCCGGTGTTCGCGGCAGGAGCCGTGTGTCTGATTGCCGCTATGAACGATCTTTCCGCACCGTCTGTTTCACTGGAAGGGAAAAATCTGTGGCTGCTGCAGGCCATGCCGGTTTCCGGCAGACAGGTGCTTGAGGCAAAGCTGAGGTTTCACTTTGTGATGACGATTGTGCCTGCCGTGCCGCTGCTTATTGCAGTGGAATGGCTGATAGGGGCGGAACCTGTGGAAGGACTGATGATTGCAGTGTCCGCAGTGCTGTTTATTTTCTTTATGGCGGAAGTGGGACTGGCTCTGAACCTGAAAATGCCAAATCTGACCTGGACGAGTGAGGCCGTTCCGGTAAAGCAGAGCGCGGGAGTCATGATCAGCCTGTTTGGCGGATGGGGGCTTGCTGCTGCGGCAGTAGGACTTGGTATGGCGCTGAAACGCTATCTTGGCGTGGCTGGATGTATGGCGGCGGTTTGTCTGTTGTATCTGGTGGCGGGGATTCTGTTGCTGCGCTGGATCAGAACAAGAGGTGCGGAAATTTTTGAGAGACTGTAGAGCATGGCTGCCTGGCTGGTTGCCCGAGAAAATGATGTGAAGCGGCGCAGAACAAAATCAAAAATGCGCTGTTTTGTTTCTTTCCGTTCTGCTAAAAATGGCAGAAATCGGACATACTAAGGTGGTATGTTATGATGGAAGGAGACTGAAGGATGAAAGACAGAGTGTTTGGCGTCCTGCAGCGGGTAGGGCGCTCTTTTATGCTGCCGATTGCGATTCTTCCCGCAGCGGGACTTCTGATGGGCATCGGTTCGTCACTGACGAATGAAACAATGCTGCGGGCGTACCATCTGGAGCGGATACTGGGGCAGGGAACGGTATGGTACGGAATTTTTGAAGTGATGGGGAAGGCGGGCAACATTATTTTTGCAAATCTGCCTCTGATTTTTGCGTTGGGCGTTGCCATAGGAATGGCAAGAAAAGAGAAGGAGGTGGCGGCGCTGTCGGCGGCCATTGCATTCCTGATTATGCATGCGGCGCTGTCGGCGATGATTGTACTTCACGGAGGGGCGGAGGCCATGCTGGATGGCGCAGTGGCACAGGTGTGCGGGATTACTTCCCTTCAGCTGGGCGTGTTCGGCGGAATACTGGTAGGGCTGGGAGTGGCTGCCCTGCACAATTGTTTTTACCGGGTTGAGCTTCCGCAGGTACTGTCTTTTTTTGGAGGCAGCCGTTTTGTTCCGGTAATCAGCGCACTGGTTTATACGGGAGTGGGGATTTTGCTGTATTATGTATGGCCGCCTGTGCAGCAGGGGATCTATGCAGTGGGAGATCTGGTGCTTCGCTCCGGCTATGCGGGCACCTGGATCTATGGCCTGATGGAGCGGCTGCTGATCCCGTTCGGACTGCATCACGTATTTTATCTTCCGTTCTGGCAGACGGCGCTGGGAGGAACCATGGAAGTAGCGGGTCAGACCATTGAGGGTGCACAGAATATCTTTTTTGCCCAGCTGGCGGATCCGTCAGTACAACGGTTTGCTGTATCGGCAACGCGGTTTATGGCAGGAAAATATCCTCTGATGATTTTCGGGCTGCCGGGTGCGGCGCTGGCTATGTACAGGGCGGCTCTTCCGCAGAAAAGAGAAGAGGCCGGCGGTTTGCTGCTGTCGGCGGCGCTGACATCTATGGTAACGGGCATCACGGAGCCTCTGGAATTTACATTTCTGTTTGTGGCGCCTGTTCTGTACGGGATACACTGCGTGTTGGCCGGGGCGGCATATATGTTCATGCATATCCTCCGGGTAGGGGTGGGAATGACGTTTTCGGGCGGGCTGATTGACCTGTTGCTGTTTGGTATATTACAGGGCAACGGAAAAACGAACTGGATCCGGATTTTGCCGGTGGGAGCGGTGTATTTTGTGATCTACTATCTGGTATTTTATCTGTTGATTACAAAGCTGGATCTGAAGACGCCGGGGCGTGTGCAGGAGGAAGAGGTAAAACTGTACCGCCGCAGCGATATGGAAGCGGACGCAGGGAACAGAAGAACAGGAGCGGACAGGGCACGGGACACGAAAGGATGTCAGGATACCGTGTCAGCAGGCATCTGCAGAGGGCTTGGCGGCAAAGATAACATTTCTGATCTGGACTGCTGTGCCACGAGGCTGCGCTGTACGGTGAAGGATCCGGCTCTTGTGGATGAGATAGAACTGAAAGTGACAGGCGCATCCGGTGTGATCCGCAGCGGCAATGGTGTGCAGATCATTTACGGTCCGCGGGTGACGGTGATCAAGACCGGGCTGGAAGAATATCTGGAAAGCGCGGAGGTGGGGCAGACAGATGAGATAGAGATCGGAAGTCCTCTGGAAGGCCGCATGATGCCGCTTGAACAGGTTCCGGATGAGGCGTTTGCCTCCGGGGCAGTGGGAACAGGTGCGGCGGTGATTCCGTCCAAGCCGCTGGTGTGTGCGCCGGAGAATGGAATAGTACTGTTTGTATTTGAAACAGGCCATGCACTGGGATACCAGACGGAGAGCGGCATCAGTCTGCTGATCCATCTTGGCATTGATACAGTAAAACTGAACGGGAACGGTTTCGACTGTCAGGTCAGGGAAGGACAGAAATTAAAAAAGGGCGATCCGATGATACGGATGGATCTGGAATACCTGAACACACATGTGCCCTCCCTGGCATCTCCGGTGGTCTGTACGGAGCTGGGAGAAGAATGGCAGGTAAAACAGGTAAATGAGGGAGAGATCTGTTTTGGACAGACGCTGCTGGTGCTGAAAAGAAGCAGATAAACAGAAGCGCTGATCCGGAAAATACAGAAAAGGGTTTCAAATCAGAAGAAATTCATGGTATGATGAATGCGGATGAGTATGCGGCAAAGCGGAACGTGAATGTCTGCTTTGCTGACGGAGCCGGAGGTTCAGATTTTGATATCTTTAAATTCAGGAATGCCGCCGGCATTCCTGAATTGTTGTGAGCGGAGGATGAAGGGATGACGACCTTATTGCTTTTGATTTTATATCTGATTTTTTTCAGTCTCGGTCTGCCGGACGGCCTGCTGGGCGCAGCCTGGCCTTCCATGTATCAGGATCTGGAGACGTCCGTGTTTGCAGCGGGACTGATTAGCATGATTATTCTGACCGGAGGGCTGTGTTCTGCTTTGGTGTGCGGCAGGATCGTCCGGCAGATCGGCACGGCCAAAACAGCAATCCTATGTCTGGGATTGCTGGCACTGGCTCTGATGGGATTTTCCATGTCCAGGAGATTGTGGCATCTGTGCCTGTGGGCGCTGGCTTTTGGAGCAGGGTCAGGAGGACTTGATGCGGTGGCCAATGGATTTGCTGTGCAAAACTGCAGGGCCAGGCAGATCGGCTTGCTTCACAGTTTCAGAGGGGTAGGAGCGGCGGCTGGTCCCTGTCTGATGGGACTGTGTTTTACCGGCAGTCTGAACTGGCATTCAGGATACCAGATCGCAGGAATTACGGAGGTCGTCCTGACAATGCTGCTGTTTATGTCACTGCCGGCGTGGCGGGGGATGACAAAAAAGACAGCGCTTCTGAGAACAGGGAACAGAAAGGTACTTTCCATTGGAAAAATACGGAAGCTGCCGGGAATGAAGAACAGGCTGGCGGCATTCTTTTTCTGCGGCGCACTGGAAGCTTCCGCCAGTATCTGGGCCGGGAGTTATATCGTTCTGACGGACATGGCAGATGCGTTGACGGCGGCCCGGTGGGTCAGTCTGTTTTTTATCGGAATTGTGGCCGGCAGGCTGGGTTATGCTCTGGCTGCAGACCGGATTGGAGACAGGAGAGTCCTGCATCTGGGACAGGCGGCCATCCTGTTGGGGTTGGTCTGTCTGTTGCTGCCGGGTCAGGAGACACTTCTGGCGGGACTCCTGATCCTGGGAACCGGATGTGCGCCGGTTTATCCGGCACTGATACATAGTACGGATCTCTATGATGATGCGGATCGCGGATATGGAGTCATGGGAATGCAGATGGCGGCATCATGTCTGGGCGGAGCAGTCATTCCGGCAGTGTTTGGGCTGCTGGCAGTGTGGACGGGAGCTGACAGTTATCCGGTGTATCTGCTGGTATTGCTGGCGGCTTTGTCACTGACAGCCGGAAAGGCAGTGAGATATCAGATGTGAGATGACATCCACCTACGGAGTATAGATGCAGAGGTGCGCAGTTTGCGGTCATCTCATGCCGAAGTGGGATAGATCAGAACAGAAATTAAAGGAGCAGATAATGAGAGCAGAAAAGCTGAATGTGGGCATTCTGGCCCATGTGGATGCAGGAAAAACAACACTGGCAGAAAGTATTCTGTATTTGACAGGGAGCATCCGGAGAGCGGGAAGAGTAGACCATAAGGATGCTTTTCTGGATACGTATGAATTGGAACGTGCCAGGGGTATTACTATTTTTTCCAAGCAGGCGGAGCTTGTGATAGATGAGAGGAAAATCACACTGCTGGATACGCCGGGGCATGTGGATTTTTCCGCGGAGATGGAGCGGACGCTGCAGGTGCTGGATGCTGCCATACTGGTGATCAGCGGAGCAGACGGTGTGCAGGGCCATGTGATGACGCTGTGGAGACTGCTGCGCCGCTATCAGATACCGGTGTTCCTTTTTATCAACAAAATGGATCAGGAAGGAACGGACCGGGAGAAGCTGATGCGGGAACTGCAGGGACGGCTGAGTGAACACTGCCTGGAGTTTCCGACGGAGGAAACAGACGCTTTTTTGGAAGAGCTGGCTATGTGCGGGGAAGAGGTGCTGGAGCAGTTTCTGGAGAGCGGAACGGTGGAGACGGGGGAACGCATACGGTTGATCGCCGAAAGAAAAGTATTTCCCTGTTATTTTGGTTCCGCACTGAAAATGCGCGGTGTGGAAGAACTCCTGCATGGGCTGGTGCGCTATACGAGGCTTCCGGAATGTCCGGATGAGTTTGGAGCCAGGGTTTATAAGATTGCGAGGGATCCGCAGGGGAACCGCCTGACTTACATGAAAGTGACAGGAGGATGTCTGAAAGTCAAGCAGATCCTGCAGGGAATGTGGATGAATCCGGACGGAGAGCCGGAGCAGTGGAAAGAGAAAGCGGATCAGATCAGAATATATTCCGGAGCCGGTTATGCGGCCGTGAATGAAGCGCCGGCGGGAACAGTATGCGCAGTGACCGGACTGACACGGACGGTGAGCGGGCAGGGGCTTGGCAGTGAGAGCGGCAGCAATCTGCCTCTGCTGGAACCGGTACTGACTTACGGGATCAAGTTTCCGCCGGAATGTGATGTGCATGTGATGTTTCTGAAGCTCAAGCAGCTGGAAGAAGAGATCCCGGAGCTGCATCTGGTATGGGATGAGCGGCTGGGAGAGCTGCATGTCCAGGTGATGGGAGAAGTGCAGATTGAGATACTCAAGAGCATGATCCTGGAACGGTTTGGGGTATCGGTGGAATTTGGTTCGGGAAGTATTGTATACAAGGAGACGATTGCCGCTCCGGTCGAGGGCGTGGGACATTTTGAGCCGCTGCGCCATTATGCGGAGGTGCATCTGCTCCTGGAACCGGGAGAACCCGGGAGCGGCTTGGAATTTGCAAGCTGCTGCAGCACGGATGAGCTGGATCTGAACTGGCAGAGGCTGATCCTGACGCATCTGGAAGAGAAGCAGCACCGCGGCGTTCTGATGGGAGCAGAGATTACCGATATGAAAATCACGCTCGTGTCCGGGCGCGCCCATATCAAACATACCGAGGGCGGAGATTTTCGCCAGGCTACTTACCGTGCAGTGCGCCAGGGACTGAGACAGGCGCAGAGCATACTGCTGGAGCCGGTGTATGAGTACCGTCTGGAACTTCCGGCAGAAAATGTAGGAAGAGCGATGGCAGATATCCAGAAAATGCAGGGAACGTTTGCGGGGCCGGAGCTGGACAGTGGTCTGGCGGTGCTGACGGGAAGTGCGCCGGTATCCGGAATGCGGGATTATCAGAGAGAGGTCAATGCCTACACGAGAGGATGCGGCAGACTGTTCTGCACGCTGAAGGGATATCAGCCCTGCCATAATGCGCAGGAGGTAATAGAGATGGTTGGCTATGATCCGGACAGTGATCTGGACAATCCCTGCGGTTCGGTGTTCTGTACTCATGGCGCAGGATTTGTGGTGCCGTGGGATCAGGTGCGGGACTATATGCATCTGGAGTCGGCGATGCCTGCGGAGGAAGATCCGGAGCTGGAAGAGGCACTTTCGGGTTCCGCGCAGGGCAGCCGGGTGATGGAGCATGGGATCGGAGGACGGGGCAGCCGTGGGTACGCGGCAGATATTCAGGATGACGGTGAACTGTATGAGATTTTTCAGCGGACATTCGGATCGGTAAAACAGGACCGGGGCAGCTGGAACCGCAGAACGCGCGGCAGCAGCAGTCTTCAGACGCAGCAGGTGCGCCGTTTTGGAGAGACGCAGCTGAAAGATCAGTATCTGCTGGTGGACGGATACAATATTATTTTTGCCTGGGATGAATTAAAGGATCTGGCAAAAATCAGCCTGGAGAGTGCCAGAGGAAAACTGATGGATATTCTCTGCAATTATCAGGGATACCGGAAGATGACGCTGATTCTGGTCTTTGATGCCTATAAGGTGGAAGGAAATGCGGGAGAGGTACAGAAGTATCACAATATTCATGTGATTTATACAAAAGAGGCCGAGACTGCCGATCAGTACATCGAAAAGACGGTACATCAGATTGGCAGAAAATACGATGTGACGGTAGCTACTTCAGATGCCGCAGAGCAGGTCATTATCTGGGGACAGGGCGCAAAACGTCTGTCAGCCAAAGGGCTTTACCGGCAGATCCAGGAAACATGCCGGGAGATTCAGAGGGAGTTTCTGCAGGAACATCCGGGCGGAAAGAATTACCTGTTTGAGAATCTGAGCGAAGATATGGCTGCGCTGATGGAAGAAGTGCGGCTGGGGAAAAAGACACTGGAGAGCTGACCGAAGTAAGCTATTTTTGAAAAAGGGGAACAGCAGATGGAAGAAAAAATTCCGTTTATTGATATGCACTGTGATACGCTGATGCAGGCGTGGTTTCGCGGCAGGCATCAGGTCTGGCATCTGCCTTCAGCAATGCTGGACGGAGAGAGGCTGGCGCAGGGAGGCGCAAAAGGGCAGTTTTTTGCGATTTTCCTGCAGTCCATGCGGCTGAAACGTCTGGCGGGACCACTGCTGAACGATGGCAGATATATAGAGCGCCTGGCGGGAATTTTTTACCGGACGCTGGAAAAATATCCGGATCAGATCGCCTATGCGGGCAGTTTTGGTCAGATGCAGCAGAACTGGCGTCAGGGAAAGATCAGCGCATTTCTTACGATAGAGGACGGACGTGAAGTGAAAGGGCGGATGGAGCGGCTTGCGGAATATCACAGGATGGGTGTGCGGCTGCTCGGACTGACCTGGAATTACCGCAATTGTTTTGGGCATCCTAACAGTACGGAGGAGGCGCAGATGCGCCGCGGCCTTACCCGTTTTGGAAAAGAGGCGGTAGGGGAGCTGAACCGTCTGGGGATACTTATCGATGTGAGTCATCTGTCGGACGGCGGATTCTGGGATGTGGCCGGGCTGAGCAAAAAGCCCTTTGTGGCGAGCCATTCCAATGCAAGGGCACTATGTCCGGTGCCGAGGAACCTGACGGACGGGATGATCCGCGCAGTGGGAAATGCAGGGGGCGTTGTGGGACTGAATCAGTGCCCGGCATTTCTGTATCCGGGGAGCAGAGAGAATCGCATAGAGGATCTGACCGCACATTTGAAGCATATCGCCAATGCAGGTGGGATTGAATGTGCAGCACTTGGAAGTGATTTCGACGGGATTGGCGGAACACTGACGCTTAAAGGCCCGCAGGATTATGGAAAGCTGGCTCATGAGCTGGCGAAACAGGGATTTTCCGGGTCAGAGATTGAAAAGATATTCAGCAAAAATGTGGAGCGGGTAATCAAAGACGTGCTGTGATGTAATTTGTTCCGCGCGAGCAGACAGCATATGCAGTTTCCTCTTGTCTTATGCCATAGAAAATCGCAAATTCCTATGGCATAAAAAAGGTCGGAAGATTATTCCGGCCGCAGATACTGTCGCATGGATTTGAGCGCATTTTTTTCGAGACGGCTCACCTGCGCCTGGGAGATCCCGATCTCCTCCGCCACTTCCATCTGTGTCCGTCCTTCAAAGAAGCGCAGTGTGACGATATGTTTTTCACGTTGATCCAGACATTTCATGGCTTCTGCCAGAGCAATCGATTCCACCCAGTTTTCTTCTTTGTTTTTCTTATCACTGATCTGATCCATCACATAGAGTGTGTCTCCGCCTTCGGTATAGACCGGATCATAGAGACTGACCGGATTCTGGATTGCGTCCATGGCAAACACAATCTCTTCTTTGGGAATGCCGATTTCACCGGCTATCTCGCAGATGGTAGGTTCCCTGAGATATTGTTTCATATAGTTTTCACGGGTGTAGATTGCCTTGTAGGCGATGTCACGGAGAGAGCGGGAGACGCGGATGGAATTATTGTCCCGCAGGTAGCGTCTGATTTCTCCCAGAATCATGGGAACGGCGTAAGTGCTGAATTTTACACCAAGTTTCGTATTAAAATTGTCAATGGCTTTGATCAGGCCGATACAGCCAATCTGAAACAGGTCGTCCGCATTTTCGCTGCTGGAAGAAAAACGCCGGATAACGCTGAGTACGAGCCGGAGATTGCCTTTGATGAACAGTTCTCTGGCCTGCGCGTCTCCTGTTTGGATCCGTTCCAATAAAGCTTCCTTTTCTTCTTCGGTGAGAACAGGGAGTTTCGAGGTGTTCACGCCGCATATTTCCACTTTACTGTTTGTCATGTAGATTCCTCCTGCATACTTTTTCTGAACCGGTTTAAGAATGTTGCCGGCAATATTAGATGATTCGCAGGAAGAGACGGAAATATACGATGGAGCGGAAAATATAAAAAATAATAGACCTTGACAGCAGTCATTTACTGACAGTGCCTGCGGCATTTTTCTTCGTCGATTTTGACCAGGATAATGTCTGCGCCAATCTGCAGAATGCATTCCCAGGGAATGAGAAATTCTGTGTCTCGGCCGAGGAACCAGCAGAGCTTTCCTGGACCGGGAACAATCAGAGACAGAACAGCACCGCTCTGGCAGTCTAGTTCAAGATCGCTGACACAGCCGAGAGAACGGCAGCTGCAGATATTGATGACTTCCTTCTGTTTCAGTTCACAGAAGCGCATAGAAAGAACCTCCCGGACAGCGGATGTGTAAGGCAGATGCAGGAAATTAGCAACAGTATGCAGTACACGTTTGTTTCAGTATATGCAGGGGCATGGGAAGCTGTGTGCCTGTGTTTTGCAGGGAGCTGTAAACGCGCGGAAGCAACACGACTGCTTGACAGGTATTCACGGATTCGCTATACTTAACCTATTAGAGGATGATCAGATGTGAGGTGACTATCATCTTTCAGCAAGGATGCCGGGGCATTCTTGCACTCTATCTCAAAGGAGGCTGCGACATGAAATGTCCTTTCTGTAATCAGGCAGATACGAGAGTGGTGGATTCCAGGCCGGCGGAGGATAACAGTTCCATCCGCAGGAGGAGAATGTGTGACCGGTGTGGCCGCAGATTTACTACTTATGAGAAAGTGGAGATGATTCCTCTGGCAGTGATTAAGAAGGACAGGACCAGAGAGGTATATGATCGCGGAAAGATCGAGGCAGGAGTCATGCGTGCCTGCTACAAACGTCCGGTGCCGATCCCAAAGATCAAGGAGATGATTGACCGGGCGGAGACAGAGATTTTCAACAGAGAGGAAAAAGAGATAGAGAGCAAGGTAATCGGGGAGATTGTGATGGATGGGCTGAAAAATCTGGATGCGGTGGCCTATGTCCGGTTCGCTTCAGTTTACCGGGAGTTTAAAGATGTGAATACTTTTATGGATGAACTGAAAAAAATATTAGAGTAGAAATCGGGGCTGCACGGAAACAAATTCTGTTTTTGCGCAGCTTTCTTTGATAGCGGGTGAAAAGTGTTGATAAAGCGGATTGAACAGTTGTTAAACGGAAAATTTGAATATGAGACGCCGGCGTTGAAGCTTTCTCAGGAGCGCATTGATCTGGAAACCGATGCCGGGGAGGTGCTGCACGGGAATTTTACCGTGTCTCATCCACAGGAGAGAAAGGTCAGAGGTTTTCTTTATTCTTCCAATCCCAGGGTGACGTTTGATCCGCTGGAATTTTTCGGGATCTCAAACAGGATCTTTTATCAGATTGATACCAGCGGGCTGCGGGAAGGCGAGGAGACGGACGGCTGTTTTACATTCTGTACGGATCTGGGAGAGTATATGATCCCTTACCGGATCAGGATCCGCGAAAAGACACCGGTTGATCAGGTAGGAGAAATTGACAGCACAGAGGCATTAAAAGAGCTGGCCAGACAGGATTTTCAGTCTGCATATCCTGTATTTACCGGAGCGGAATTCAGGCAGCTCTTGGAGGAGAAGGAGCCAGATAGGCTCGTACTTTACGATGCACTGAAAGAGGCTTCTTTTCATTATCAGAGTCTGGAGGAATTTTTTATCGGATGCGGGTTGAAAGATCCTGTGGAGCTTTCGCTGGACAGTGAAGAGCTGCGGATGGAAGCAGCAGATCATCCGGTAAGGGAGACGCTGACGCTGCACCGTGGCAGCTGGGGATTTCTTAAGATTGAGATCAGCTCGGACTGCCGGTTCCTGCGCCCGGAGAAAAAGACGATTACGACTGATGAGTTTGCGGGGGATCAGTATGAGCTTGGGTTTGTGATTGATTCCAATTTTCTTCATGCAGGCAGGAATTACGGACGGATCAGGGTTAGCACCTGTTATCAGACACTCTGTTTTGAAGTGACTGTGAGCCGGTGTACAGACTCCGAGAGCAGGCGTCAGCACAGAGTGCAGAAGATCATGCGGAAAAAACTGGAAGGTCTTTATCTGGATTTTCGCCTGAAACGTATGGAGATGCAGCCGTGGATTGACCGGTCTCTGGGTGTGATTGACACTTACAGGCGTGCAGGCGGCAGTGATGTGTTTGCAGATCTGATGGAGATACAGCTGCTGTTTGCTGATGACAAGCGAGCGAAAGGATACAAGCTTTTACAGGCGGTAGAGAAGCAGCCACAGCGGCTGAACACGCCGGAACGGTATGGATTTTATCTTTATGTTTCGACATTTTTTCACAGGGATGCAGAGTATGTGGATCAGGTGGAGGCCAGGGTAGAACAGCTTCTTCTTCAAAACAGGGACTGTTGGGTGCTTCAGTGGATCCTGCTGTATCTGCAGGAGCGTTTTCTGACCAGTCCGGCCGCCAAACTGGAGGCGATCGGTGTGCAGGTCCGCAACGGATGCAGCAGTCCTATTATGTATCTGGAGGCGTATTTGTTGCTTCGCAAAGATCCGTTTCTGCTGCGGCGGCTGAATGCTTTTGAGCTGAAGGTGCTGTCATTTGCGGTACGCCGCGGCCTGATGACGCAGGATCTGGCAGATCAGACGGCTAATCTGGCGCTGCATCAGAGAGGGTACAGCAGAGCACTGCTGGAGATTTTAGAGAACTGTTACGAAGTACACCGCAGTCTTGATACGCTCAAAGCGGTGTGTACCGTGCTGATTGCGGGTGATCGCAGAGAGCAGGAGTGTTTTGAATGGTATGCGCTGGGAGTGGGAAGCGATCTGCGCATTACAGGGCTCTATGAATATTATATGGAGACGATGGACGTCAATGGCATTGAAAAAATGCCGCAGATTATCAGGATGTATTTTCTCTACAATAATACGATGGATTATCACAGACGCGCCAGAATTTACCGGAATATTTCGGATCGGCGGGAACAGATACCGCAGGTTTACCGGAGCCTTCGGGAAGCTATCGAGAAGTTTCTGATGGAACAGATGGAGCTGGGACGGATTGATGAAAATCTGGCGGTACTGTATGAGCGCTATGTAAGCCGGCAGCTCCTGAACCGTCCGCTGGCTGTGAAACTGGCCAAAATGATGTTTACATTTGAAGTAACATGTAAGAATCCGAATATGAAGTCTATCGTGGTAAGTCACGTCGATCTGAAGGGAGAACAGACAGCGGTGCTCAGCCACGGCAGTGCGCAGGTTCAGATCTATACGGAGGATGCCAGGATTTTTCTGGTGGACGCCGACGGAAACCGGTACGCATCTACATCGCTGTACATGGCAGAGCGCCTGCTGGATGTTCCGAAGCTGATGACATACTGTCAGGAGCTTACGCCGGACTATCCCGGACTGGTGTTTTACATGAGTGCGGCGGCCTGCCGTCAGGGTACGGCGGACAGGAAAGTGCTGGCTTACCTCAAGGCGGCCTGCAATATGGATCAATTGCGGGATGAGTATCGGAAGCGCTGCCGCAGGATGGTGCTGGAATATTATATGGAGCATATGGGAGATGATGACCTGTTTGCGTATCTGAAGCAGATCCCGTATGCGGAATTTGAGGAAGCGGACAAAAAAGCGCTGCTGACGCTGCTGACTCAGGAAGGAATGTATGAGGAGGCGTTTACTCTGCTGGAAACGTATGGCTCGGAGCAGATTCCTCTGATTCATCTGGTGCGCATCTGCAGCCAGACAGTGCTGGCGCGTGAATATGAGGAGAATGCCGTACTGTTGGCCTACTGCTATCAGTGCTATGATTATGGCAAATATGATGATAATATCCTGACGTACCTGCTGATGTACTACGACGGACCTATTGAGGATATGAAGCGGCTGTGGAATACCGGAAAGCAGTACGAACTGGACACGATGGTGCTGGAAGAAAAAATTTTGAGTCTGCTGCTGTTTACGCGGACGGGGACTTACGGGACAGAGCCGGTGTTTGTTTCCTATCAGTATAAGCTGGGACGCAAGAAGATCTGCATGGCCTACGTGATTCTGAAATCTTATGAATATTTTGTCAAGGATCTGCCAGTGGCGGAGATCATGTTTGAATATCTGGAAAAGAGTTATCTGGAAGGACTTGAGATGGAGGATGTCAGCAAGCTTGCGCTGCTTCGCTATTATTCCAGACAGGTGGAGATGAGTGCGGAGCAGGAGCGGATTGCAGGAGAACTGCTGGCAGAATACAACGGTCACGGGATGCGCTTTGCGTTTTACCAGAAGTTTCCCCGAAGGCTGCGCAGACCGTATCAGCTTGAGGACAAGGTATTTCTCGAATATGTAGCTAATCCCAAGAGTGTTGTATTCCTGCATTCCCGCCCAAGGGGAAGCGGAGAAGAGTATCACAGGGAGCCGATGCAGAACTGTTTTGAGGGGATTTATGTAAAAGAGCTAATTTTGTTTTACGGAGAAGAACTGGAATGCTATATCGAAGAGATCCGGCCTGATCAGACCGTGAGAACGAGTGATGTCAGGGTACTGCAGGCGCACAGCGTCCAGGACAGCGGAAACAGCAGATATGAGCTGCTCAACCGGATTTTGAAAGAGCAGGAGGCTGGGGATAGAGAGGGCATACAGAAGGATTTGGAGACTTACAGGCAGCTGGATTACCTGACAAAAGAGATTTTTACACTGATTTAGACAGCAGGGACAATCGCTGGGAAAGAGTGGCATCAGAATGATACTGGAAAAAAATGAGCTGCTTCTGGGGCTGCAGCTGGGCCGGGAGTGGGGACAGATCACTTATTATAATAATACAATGAAAGAACCGGTGACGGCCGGGAGCGACAGAGGCAGTGAAAACTATCTTATCCCCATGCCGGAAAAAGCCTGGGTTCAGATGTGGGAAAAGACCGGACCGCTTGATGCGCTGACAGAATTTCTGGCAGGATGTCTGAAGCGGGTAGAGGGCATGGGACGCCCGGAAGAAATGCGTGTGATGGTCTGCGTGCCGCAGATGAAAGAACCTGTGGGGGAGCGGATTCCGGAAGCACTGATGAAACTTGGGATTTTGCGGAAATATATTTTTATGCAGGATTATCGGTCCAGTTTCTATTATTATACGATTAATCAGAAAAAAGAGCTTTGGAGTGCGGATGTCGCGTTGTTTGAGTACGAGCAGGAATGTATGACGGGTTACGTGCTGCATATCGACCGTTCGACCAGGCCGGCCCTTGTGACGGTGGAAGAAGCGGCGGCACAGCCGGTCAATGAGCAGGTGCGGGATCAGCGAGGCCAGGAAGAGTGGGACAGAGAGAGAGACCGGCTGTTTTTTGAACTGCTTAAAAAGGTATTTAATCGCAGAAACGTAACGACCTGCTTTCTGATCGGCGATTATTTTGATAAAAGCTGGGCAAAGCGTTCGTTTCAGTATCTGTGCTATCACCGCCATGCCTTCCAGGGCAAAAATCTTTTTACCAAAGGAGCCTGTTATGGGGCGATGGAGCGGACAGGGCTGATGACTGTGCCGGATCTTCTGTTTATGGGAGAAGATATCGTCCATGAAAATCTTGGAATGTACCTGCGGATCCGAGGGAAAGAAGTATACTATCCTCTGATCACAGCCGGGGTCAACTGGTATGAAGCAAGTCACAGCTGTGAGATTATTCCGGATGAAGAGGCGGAGCTGACGATTGTTACCAAGCCCATGACGGGCGGACAGGAAGTATCCCGTCTGCTGCGCCTGACTGATTTCCCGAAGAGACCGAACCGGGCCACGAGGCTGCGCCTGAGCGTCTATTTTGTTTCGGCATCCCGCTGCGTGGTGGAGGCAGAAGATCTTGGATTTGGCGGATTTTACCGTCCATCCGGGAAGATCTGGAAAAGAGAGATTATATTCTGAATGCAGACAGGCATCTCTCAGCCGTATGAGTATGCGGAAAATCAGAATGAAAATGTTCACTTTATAAAGAAAATGGGGAATGACTGCATTTATGCAAAGTATAATTGAATGCATGCGGCATCAGGCGGCGGGCTGCAGGATATGACGCGCAGCATAAGATAATGACAGGGGAGATGGGGAGACAGATATGGGTTTTGATCTTTGTCAGGTAAAGCGGGCTGATAAGCCCTATTATATTGAAAGCATCAGCACAAATATTTATACGATTGAAGAACTGTGTTTTTATCTTTATGAGAATGTCTGTCTGATTGACCAGACGATTGTCAATGAGGCGCTCTGTGACTGGCTAAGGGATGAACTGGGGCTGAAAAAACTGTACCGGCAGCTGTATGAACAGCTGGAGCGTCAGGACGGCATCGCTTATTTTGTTATGCCTATCTTCCGGGAGATCGGATACCTGTCGCCGGAGCGGATGCGGCAGATGCAGGAAAGGCTCAGTAAGCTGGAGGTGCAGCCGGAGGATGTGCGCCAGAAGCTGAAGGGAGATTACCTGGTCAAATGCGGCATGTATGGTAACGCAATGCATGAGTATTACCAGATCCTGGGCAGAAAAGGTCCGGGCAAACTGGGAACGCAGTTTTATGCGGAGATCTGGAACAATCTGGGATGTGCTTATGCCAGACTGTTTCAGTTTGAGGATGCGGCAGACTGTTTTTTCCGCGCGTGGAAGCAGGTAAAGACAAAAGAAATGATGCGAAAATATGTCAGTGTACTGCCGCTTTACCTGAAAGAGGATCAGTACAGGGAAAAGCTGCGTCAGCTGGGGGCAGACGGGTATCTGATCTCGAGAATCCAGGAATATAATGCGGAGATATGCAAAAAGGCCGGAGAGCCGGGGCAGCGGGAAGAGTACGACGAGGAGACGCTAAAGGAACAGATCCGCCAGATGCGGGAGGATTATTGCAGGAGCGCCAAATGTTAGGCTTGCTTTCTGCCATGTTATAGGCTATAATTTTCACGGAATGTGACACAGTTCACATAGTAAGTGTAAACTAACATGCATGCCGGAAATAGGTTCGGCAGAAAAAGCAGCAGAGAGGTTTATGGATGAATAACAGAAGATATGTGCAGGAAGATGTGTCTGACAAGCTTAGGGAAGAGTGCGGCGTATTCGGAGTTTATGATTTTTCCGGAGAGAATGTAGCTTCTTCCATTTATTATGGTCTTCTGGCGCTTCAGCACAGAGGCCAGGAGAGCTGTGGTATTGCGGTGAGTGATACCCGCGGCCCCAAAGGCAAGGTGCTCAGCACCAAGGGAATGGGACTGGTGAATGAGGTGTTCTCGGAAGAAGGGCTTGCAAGCCTACAAGGTGACATTGGCGTGGGTCATGTGCGTTACTCTACAGCGGGAGGCAGTACGATTGAGAATGCGCAGCCGCTGGTACTGAATTATATTAAGGGAACGCTGGCGCTGGCGCATAACGGCAATCTGCTGAATGCACCGGAGCTTCGCAGGGAGCTTGCCCATGACGGTGCAATTTTCCAGACGACGATTGACTCGGAGGTAATTGCGTACCATATCGCCAGAGCGAGAGTAAAGACCGCCAGTGCGGAGGAGGCCGTGGCAGCTGCCATGGAGAAGATCAGAGGGGCGTACTCCCTGATTGTTATGTCTCCCAGAAAGCTGATTGGCGCAAGAGATCCGTTCGGATTTAAGCCGCTGTGCATTGGCAAACGGGATCAGGCGTATGTACTGGCTTCTGAGTCCTGCGCATTGGATACCATAGGAGCGGAGTTTATCCGCGACGTGGAGCCGGGCGAGATTGTGAGGATCACTCCGAAGTATGGCATTGTGTCTGACAGGCGTCATTGTCTGAAGCAGGAGGATGAGGAAAAGACAGCCCGCTGTATTTTTGAATATATTTATTTTGGACGGCCTGACAGCCGGATGGATGGAGTCAGCGTGTATAATTCCAGACTTCAGGCAGGCAGATATCTGGCAATGGATTCGCCGGTAGAGGCAGATCTGGTCGTAGGTGTGCCGGAGTCCGGAAACGTGGCTGCGCTGGGATATTCGCTGGAGTCAGGTATTCCCTACGGTACCGCATTTGTGAAGAACGGATATGTCGGCAGGACATTTATCAAGCCGAAGCAGAGCAGCAGAGAGTCAGGCGTACAGGTCAAGCTGAACGTACTCAAGGACGCTGTGGCGGGCAAGAGGATCATTATGATCGACGACTCGATTGTGCGCGGCACCACCAGCGACCGTATTGTGCGGATGCTGCGGGATGCCGGAGCGAAAGAAGTACATATGCGGGTGAGTTCCCCACCATTTCTGTGGCCGTGTTATTTTGGCACAGATATCCCGGAACGGGAGCAGCTGATTGCTTACAACCGCAGTATCGAGGAGATCCGTCAGATTATCGGCGCCGACAGCCTCGGTTATCTGCAGATTGAGCGGCTGGAGCAGATGGTGAACGGACTGCCTATCTGTAAGGGATGTTTCACCGGAGTGTATCCGATGGATCCGCCTACAGAGGACATCCGCGGAGAATATGACAGATAGGATCAGGATTCAGTGAGAAAAGGAGAAACAGAATATGAGTACAGACAGATATCAGAGCCCGCTGTCAGAGAGATATGCCAGCAGGGAGATGCAGTATATTTTTTCTCCGGACATGAAGTTCCGTACATGGAGAAAACTTTGGATCGCACTGGCAGAGACAGAGAAAGAGCTGGGTCTTGACATTACCGATGAGCAGATCCAGGAGATGAAGGATCATCAGGACGATATCAATTATGAGGTGGCCAGGGAGAGAGAAAAAGTAGTGCGCCATGACGTGATGTCCCATGTCTATGCGTTTGGCCTGCAGTGTCCCAAGGCGAAACCGATCATCCATCTGGGAGCTACGTCCTGCTATGTGGGAGATAATACAGACATTATTATTATGGCGGAAGGACTGAAACTGGTAAAGAAAAAGCTCGTGAATGTGATTGCGCAGCTGGCTCATTTTGCTGAAAAATATAAGGATCTGCCCACACTGGCATTTACCCATTTTCAGCCGGCGCAGCCTACAACCGTAGGCAAGAGGGCGACCTTGTGGATGCAGGAGTTTATGATTGACCTGGAGGATCTGGAGTATGTACTCTCTACGCTGAAATTGCTCGGTTCCAAGGGAACAACGGGCACACAGGCAAGCTTCCTGGAGCTGTTTGACGGCGACCAGGAGAAGATCGATCGAATTGATCCCATGATCGCAGAAAAAATGGGATTCAAAGAGTGCTATCCGGTATCCGGCCAGACTTATTCCAGAAAGGTAGATACCAGAGTCTGCAATGTGCTGGCAGGGATTGCAGCCAGTGCCCACAAGATGTCAAACGATATCCGTCTGCTGCAGCATCTGAAAGAGGTGGAGGAGCCGTTTGAAAAGACTCAGATCGGATCTTCCGCAATGGCATACAAGAGAAATCCGATGAGAAGCGAGCGTATCGCATCCCTGTCCCGTTATGTGATGATTGATGCGTTGAATCCGGCCATTACTTCTTCTGTGCAGTGGTTTGAGAGAACGCTGGATGATTCTGCGAACAAGCGTCTTTCTGTTGCAGAGGGATTTCTGGCAACCGATGGTATTCTGGATCTGTGCCTGAATGTGACAGACGGCTTGAAGGTATACCCGAAGGTAATCGAGAAGAGACTGCGATCAGAGCTGCCCTTTATGGCAACTGAGAATATTATGATGGATGCGGTGAAGGCGGGAGGAGACCGCCAGGAGCTGCATGAAAAGATCCGTACCCTTTCTATGGAGGCAGGGCGGACCGTAAAAGAAGAAGGAAAAGACAATAACCTGCTGGAACTGATTGCGGCAGATCCGTCCTTTAACCTGACTTTGGAAGAACTGCAGAAAACCATGGATCCGGCAAGATATACCGGACGTGCGGCAGTGCAGGTAGATAATTTCCTGAATAATGTGGTAAATCCGATGCTGGAGCGCAACAGAGAACTGCTGGGTGTGAAGGCTGAGATCAATGTATAGGAGGAATTGGAAATGGTAGAAGCAGTAGTTGGAGCAAACTGGGGAGACGAGGGAAAGGGCAAGATTACAGATATGCTGGCTGAGAAGGCCGATATCATTGTGCGCTTTCAGGGAGGAGCCAATGCAGGTCATACAATCGTAAATGAGTATGGCAAGTTTGCGTTGCATACGCTGCCCTCCGGTATTTTTTATCAGCACACGACCAGTGTGATCGGAAACGGCGTAGCGCTGAATATTCCGATCCTGTGCAAAGAATATCAGGGTATTGTGGACCGTGGAGTGCCGGCTCCGAAGCTTCTGGTATCTGACAGAGCGCAGGTAGTAATGTCCTATCACATTCTGTTTGACCAGTGCGAGGAGGAGCGTCTGGGTGGTAAATCCTTTGGATCAACAAAGTCCGGTATTGCACCGTTTTATTCAGATAAATATGCCAAAATCGGTTTTCAGGTCAGCGAGTTGTTCGACGATGATATTCTGAAAGAAAAAACTGTTCGGATCTGTGAACTGAAGAATGCAACTCTGGTCAATCTGTATCATAAGCCGGCTCTGAAACCGGAAGATCTGATGGAGGAGCTGCATCAGTACAGAGACATGATTGCTCCGTATGTGTGTGATGTATCCACCTATCTGCATGATGCGCTGGCAGAGGGCAAGAAGGTCCTGTTAGAGGGTCAGCTGGGCACGATGAAAGATCCGGATCACGGAATTTATCCGATGGTTACGTCTTCTTCTACACTGGCAGCTTATGGTGCGATCGGTGCCGGTATTCCGCCCTATGAGATCAAAAAGATTGTGGCGGTCAGCAAGGCATACTCCAGCGCAGTAGGCGCAGGCGAGTTTGTCAGCGAGATTTTCGGAGACGAGGCTCAGGAGCTGAGAGACCGCGGCGGTGACGGCGGAGAGTACGGCGCAACAACGGGACGTCCCAGACGTATGGGATGGTTTGACTGTGTAGCTACCAAGTATGGCTGCAGAATGCAGGGCGCTACGGATGTAGCATTTACCGTTCTGGATGCATTGGGATATCTGGATGAGATCCCGGTATGTGTAGGATATGAGATCGACGGTAAGGAGACCACCGATTTCCCGACCACTCCGAAGCTTGCAAAGGCAAGACCGGTATGGAAGAAACTGCCGGGCTGGAAATGCGATATCCGCGGCATCAGAAAGTTCGAAGAACTGCCTGAGAACTGCCAGAACTATGTAAACTTTGTAGAAGAGCAGATTGGATATCCGATCACCATGGTATCCAACGGACCGGGAAGAGAAGATATCATCTATCGTGAGTCCAAGCTTAGCAAATAATAAATAAGCTATATTAAAAAAGCAGTATTTCCGGGGATAAAATCCTTCCGGAGATACTGCTTTTTGGTGTTACGGATTAATGACAATATCAGAAGTTGTATCAGAACCCGCGGAGCTTGTTCTTGCACTGACCAGATAATCCTGATAGATATATCCGCTGATGCCGCCTGCGGTCACGGGAACCCACCCGTTTACAGTCTCACCGGTGACATTGACTGCCAGGCCTTTGAGAACAACGGCAACGATGGTGCTGCCGGAAACGGCCTGGGCACGCATATTGACGTCGGCATTGGTGTAAAGCAGGTTGGAGCCCGTAGCAGAGGAGCTGACAATGGGAGCTGCCGGTTCTGTCTCAACGGTTGTCTGTGTACCTCCGATAACGGTCACATCATTTTGAGAAGAGGCAGCGGTGCTGGAACCGGTCATACTGTTCATCAGTGAGAGCATCAGAGTAATGTTGGCCCACTCAGTATCACTGAGCACGGAGCTGTCAAAGCTGGAAGCATCGATCGTGCCGGAGTACCAGGAGCGGCTGTCGAAGTAATCCTGGATGCTGGCGGTAGCGAAACGGCGGTGATGTCTTGCATAAATTTCATTGATGGCCATCTGCAGCTGTCCTGCATTCAGATCTTTCAGGTCAGAAGCGGAAAGCACTTTTGAGGAGCTGTCCGGAACAATATAGCCGTCAACTGCGGTGTCGGATACGGTGGAGGCGATCTGATCTACATCGACAATATCCGCTACCGGGTGTGTGATCTTAATATGATCCTCGACCCATGAGACATCGTCGGCCAGGCTTTTCCATTCATCGTAAATGGACTGGTCATTGAGGTATCCCTGCACATCGGTGGGCATGGACAGGTAGTAGATCCCGCTCTCGGCGCTGCCGATAATGCTGTAGCTGGGATCCGTGTCAGTGAAACGGTAGTCCTGGCTGTAAGCCAGGGTGAAGAGACGTCCTCCCACGGTTCCCTCGTCTTTGTAGGCCTGGTAAGAACCGAGATGATAGAAGGTAACGTCAGAATCATTGATGATCATACCGCATTTGCCTGCCCAGTCGGATGGAAGTGTTACTTCTACTTCTTTGAAATCATAGACGATATTGCTGTCAGAGTCAGTGGAGTAAGTGTATTCCCAGAGATCATCGGGAGTATCAGCAAGTGCAGTGCCGGTGCCTGCAAACAGGCATATGCCGGTCAGTAGAAAAGCGGATGTCATTAATTTGTGTTTTGTCATAGGAAGTCTCCTCTCTTTATTTACACACTTTGTTTCCTCATTTGATTTTATCATACACGAAAGATGAAAAAAAGTCTGGAAATTTATATGAAGAAACAGAAATATTTTTCTTAAATATAGAATTTCAGATGGGGCTGCAATTTTTTTCGGCAGAAGTGCGCAGGAGAAATATGTCATACAAATGCATGGCGCGCACCTCGCAGCAGGAATACCGGAGTATTTTTGAATGTAAAATTCTATCTGTATAGGCAGAAATAAAATGAGTATACTGTTTTGTGATAAGCATCTGATAATAATAGGACACCCGCGCTTGTCATAATGTGGAAAATCAGATAGAATAAAATATAATAAAGCATTTTACTTATATTTAAAGTTGTGATAAGAAAGTGCTTTGTGTATTTGCATGGATTGCATAGATAGGTATGAAAGAAATGGTCGACAAACAGGATGATGGATATCTGGTTGTCTGATAAAAAGAATGGAATATAAGGAACAGTTATGACAAAAATGATATGGATGGCAGGAGGGACGTTCCTGCAGTTTGCAGTTTTTCTGGCACTGGGGAGTCTGGTGCTTCAATGGGTAAAACGGGATCAGAAATCTCTGACAGCGGCACTGGTGACAGGCTATTTTTCCTATTTTGGCCTGTTTGAACTTGTGTGTCTGCCGATGGTATTTTTAAAATGTTCATTGACGCTGTTTACGGTCATGATGACTGTGATTCTGGCGGCGGTTCTTGTAGCGGCGTGCGTGACACAGAGAAAATGGTGGGTAGATCAGGCAAGACATTTGCCGTCTGTTCTGCATGCACATGCCTGGATGCTGCCGGTGCTGATTGCTGTGGTAGCATTTCAGTGCTATGCGGTGGCGGTATACTGGGATGGCAGTGCGGATGCCGCATACTATGTCAGCGTTGCGTCCACATCAGTTTATACGGACAGCCTGGGCAGGTATAATCCGCTTACCGGTGCGCTGATGAAGTATTTCAGGGCGCGGTATGTATTTTCCTGTTATCCGCTGCACAATGCCTACATTGCCAGACTGACAGGCCTTCCGGCGATTGTGCAGGCGAAAACAGTGATGTCTGTGATCAATGTGCTTGTGGCGAATCTGATTTATTACCGGATCGGAAGACTGCTGTTTGCAGGGAAAAACCGGAAATACGCGGATCTGATGGTAGTATTTCTGTTTCTGCTCAATTTGTTCTGCAATACGATCTATCTGCCGGGAGCGTTTCTGTTTCAGCGTATTTATGAAGGAAAATCCATCCTGGCCAACCTGGTACTGCCCATGGTTTTTTATTGTTCTGTGCAGATTTATCAGAAAGAAGACGATCGAGCACCGTGGATTTTGCTGTTTCTGACCGGTCTGGCAGCGGTGACATTTTCCGGATCATCACTGATTGTGCTGTTTGCGGGCAGTGCGGTGACAGTGCCGGTGATCCTGTTCCGGCGGCGTTTTTTGCTGATCCGGGCATATCTGTTCAGCATACTTCCGATCCTGTGCTGGGGATTTGCATACTTTCTGACCAGGATTGGTGTGCTGGTGCTGAGAGCGTCCTGACCGCAGAAGTTATGACAGTTTAGCAATTTTATATATGAAGCTTTTGCAAAAGGCATTGACCACACTGAAATTCTGTGTGTGGAACAAAAGTTGTGTTGCTGCGATTCCGGCTGATGGGATAGAGCGCTTTTGGGTGTTTGTGAACATGCGGCAAAGCGGAATGCAAATATCTGACTGTTGAAAGAGGAGTAGCTATATGGGAAATATATCGATTGCGGAGACCGGGATCCGTTATGTCTGGGAATGTCTGAGGGAATACTGGGGACCGGCGATTCCGTTTCTGATTTATTTTGCGCTGGGAATGATATGGACAGCAGCGGACAGGAAACAGAAAGAGGCGAGAGTATTCTGGTACTACACGGTCTTTCTGGCTCTGACGGTGTATAATCCGCTGGCCGTGAAGATCCTGATTCCGAGGATTGTGGAAGAGTCTGTGTACTATCGATTTTTCTGGGCATTGCCCGCGCTGATTGGAGCGGCCTATTATCTCGTCCGTCTGGTGAAACTGTGTCCGAAAAAATGGATGAAGGGGGCGGCGACCGTGGCGGCCGTAGCGCTGATCTGCGGAGTTTCTTCAGTGAACGGAAATGTGATTTACAATCTGGATCTTCCTTCTAATTTTTACAAAGTGCCGGATGAAGTGTTGGATATCTGTACCATTATCCATGAAGATTATCAGGGAGAGGGAGAACCAAAAGTGGTGATCCCGGATCAGATGAGCTTTTATATCCGCCAGTATGATCCGTCTCTGTATCTGGTCATTGACCGGAATACGCTGCTCTATTACGAAGGCAGCAATGTGGTGGGGGATCTGAGCGGAAAGAACACCTACAAGCGCAGAGCCAGGATCCTGGACGCACTGCGTTCCGTCCGCAAGGTTTCGGTAAGGAAATTTCGGAAATCTTTGAAGAAAACAGGAACACAGTATCTTGTGGTGCCAAGAGATTACACGAGTCATGATTATCTGAAAAAGGCCGGATGCGAATTGTTCGCGGAGGACAGTCACTATTATTTTTACCGGTTTGATCCGGAGAGTGTGGATGCGTAAAAATTTGTGCAACAGGTTGATGCACAATCTTATTTATTTGAAGACGGGTCATCCTTCTTTCCGCCCAGAACACGGGCGATCAGCAGCATTGCGTACATCAGGCAGGGAACAATGACTGTGCAGGCC
>CAKRNX010000013.1 GCA_934371475.1 uncultured Lachnospiraceae bacterium | reverse complement strand
CAAATCCGGGAGGCTGTGTCGGAATGCCGCATTGCACTACAGGACAGCTCCGGAACATGGATCCATTTCTTTGAGACCAAACATAGTCTCCCGGCTCACGGCTGCCTTGAAACAGCGCTGACAGGAGTGGAATCCCTGGCCGTTGAGAACAGGTGGGAACCCTTTGAACAGCAGATCAAGACCGCATTCTCTGCCTACGAGTCCCAGGATGAGGGGCTTCAGAGCCTGCGCCTGTGGTCCGTCAAAATTGTACTGCAGTGCCATGATAAAATGTATCTGCACGGCAGCGTTTCCCCGGATCTGTTCTGCTGTAAAGTCTGGAATACCCTGAATCAATGTGAGACGACTGACCAGCTTTGCGCACAGATTATCTGTCTCTTAAAAGAAGGACAGAAAAAAGCAAATGAAAATGACCCCCGAAATCAATATGTGATGGAGGCCATTCTCTATATGCAGAAAAATTATATGAATGACTTATCGCTGGAACAGGTGGCCGCCCAGGTAGGCATCAGCCCCTTTTACCTCAGCCGTCTGCTTAAGCATCAGGCTTATATGAATTTTGTCCAGCTCCTTACCGATATCCGGATTACAAAAGCCATCGAACTGATTATCCGAGAAGACTTTACTGTGAAGGACATCGGCAGCCGGGTCGGCTACCAGTCCCCCACGTATTTTTACAAAGTCTTCAAGAAAAGTACAGGCATGACCATCGGGGAAATCCGTGAGATCTTCCGACGGTAGTCTCTTGCTTTAAGCATTTCAGATATGCAAGAACGCCCCGGCAGGATTGCAGAAGCATTCCTGAATATTTCATGACTGCATCATTTTCTTGTGCCGCCATTCGGAACCTGCTGCTTCCCTGTAACGGCATATGTTATGTTATACTATATACAGCGTCATAATCTCATAAGGCGTCAGCCACAGTGTGATGCTGCCGCCTGCAATCTCCAGCTCTTCTTCTTTCTGCTCAAGCAGATTTGTCCGCCATACTCTGCCCGCACTGCCCGGCAGCTGCAGCGTCACCTGCGTACGGCTTCCGTAAGCCTCATACAAACGGGCAATCCAGCCTTCGCCGTCTTCCGCCGGTTTTACCGTCTCAAGCACAACATTGGGAGCATCCCAGGCAAGCAGGGCTCCCGGCTGTCCTTCTCCGCTCTCTGTCCGCTTGCAGACTGCCTGCATCGGATTGTTCAGCCCGTATGCCATGGCTACCGTGCCTGCCGCGCGCCAGTCACCCATATGGGGATAGATGGAGTACAGGACATGATGGTGTTCCCGGTCCGCGTGGGGATTGGGATACATGCCTGACTTGATCAGGGACAATCCTACCTCATTATCATTAACGCTGACGCCATATTTACAGTCATTCAAAAAGCTGACGCCGTAGCTGCTGTTCTCGGAAATATCCATCCACTTGTGGAAGCACACTTCAAATTTTGCCCAGTCCCAGGAAGTATTGCGCACCATATTGCGCACCACATTTCCATACTGGATCTCAAATGTCGCCTGCTTCGTATACATCTGAACCGGATAGAGCAGTTTCAGGAAAATCTGATCTTCTCTCCAGTCAATATCAATCTCCATATCCACATTTCTGCGGTCCGGATAGAAGTACAGCTTCTCTGTAATCTCTGAGCTGAGATAACCCCAGGTAAATTCCAGGCACCAGCGCACCGGTCCCCTCTCCAGGATCCGGCAGCTCTTCACCTGATCCACTTCCCAGGATTTTTCCCGGTGATAATCATAGAAATTCCAGTTATCGTAACGATGGGGCTTGTCCTCATACGTCATAAACAGATTGCCGCGCCGGCCCGGCTGCAGCAGTTCTCTCTGCGCTTCTTTATCATAGAAGGACGTCATCTGTCCCTTTTCATTCAGCACGATATGGTAATACCGGTTTTCAATTTCCTCTTTTCCAAACCGGAGCATACCCTCCTGCTCATCTCCTAACCCGCAGCACAGCACATCGCTCAGTCTTACACAGGATTTTGCAGGTACATCCGCTACTGGAACCAACACGCCGCCGTCTGCTGTCTGCTGCACTTTTCCCCCCATTTCGGTGATCTTATCCACATCCGACAGACTTTTGGGGACAATTTTCAACAGTCCGCCGCCTGTTGTTCCATTGCTGTTGAGCACAAACACTTCCCCGGCGTTTCCTTCCATCTTATCAGCAACCTTCTGTGCCAGGTATTCTCCCAGGGGCGCAAAATGATTCTCAATTGCCTCATATTCTTTCCGGGAAACATCGTACACTTCCTCAATTGCCGACCCCGGAAGGATATCATGGAACTGATTTTTCAGAATCGTGCGCCATGCCTCATCGAATGCATCTTTCTCATACTTCCATGTTGTCCGTGCTTTCTTCTCTCCTTCCAGATGATCCATTACAGTCAGGAACTCTGCGTTGCCCATCAGGAACTCGCTCTTTCTGTTGCTGCGCTTGTTCCTCGCCATCGTCGTGTAGGTGGCTCTGTGATTTTCCAGGTACAGCTCACCACTCCATACCGGGCAGTGTCTCTGACCTTTCAGCTTTTTCTCCAGCACCTCAAAGAATTCGCCTGCCGTGGAAAACCTCGTGCGCGGCACACCCGGAATTCCCCTGTTCATGCGCCTGACTGATTCAATCATCCAGTCCGTTGTTCCTCCGCCGCCGTCTCCGTACCCGTAGGAGAGCAGTACTTCTTCGTTGAGATCCTTCTGCTGATAGCGCTGCCAGGATCCTTTCACCTGAGCCGGGTGCGTGTATCCATTGTAGTTCGTAGAAAACGCCGTGTGGTACTCTTTGGATGTCTCCACATTCCTGGTGGGAGACTCATAATCTCTGGTCGTGATAAAATGAGTCAGTACCCGCGTGCCGTCAATGCCTTCCCAGTAAAATGAATCATAAGGAAGCTTATTCGTATCATTCCAGCTGATCTTTGTGGTCATAAAGTACGGCACACCGCATTTTTTCATGATCTGAGGCAGCGCTGCGGAATAGCCGAACACATCCGGCAGCCACAGGATCTTATTATCTTTTCCAAACTCTTCCCGGAAAAAACGCTTTCCGTAGAGGAACTGTCTGACAAATGCTTCCCCGGATGGAATGTTGCAGTCCGGCTCCAGCCACATGGATCCTTCCACTTCCCAGCGTCCCTGCTTCACCAGCTCCTTTATTTTTTCATACAGCTCCGGCGCATCCTCTTTCACATACTGATACAGCTGCGGCTGACTGGACATGAAGATATACTCCGGATACTGCTCCATCAGATTCACTACGGTCGCAAAACTCCGCACTGCCTTCTGCCTTGTCACAGCCAGCGTCCACAGCCATGCCACATCGATATGCGTATGTCCCACGCAGTAAATCAATGCCTGGCCTTTTTTGATATCCGGCTGCGTCCCGTCCTCGCCGGACCCGCAGAGTTCACCGTAAAATTTTTTCTGGAAATAATCGGAAGCCGCCTGCAGGCTCTCTTCAAATGCCTCTGAGTGAGGAACCCGAAGATCCAGCAGATTGATCGATTCATTCAGGCTGTTGATGATATTCCAGTAGGTTTTGTCATTCTGATCCAGCAGACATGCCGTCTGATAAGGGATCAGCAGATCATAATAATATTGCTCAACCTGCGGATACAGCACCCGGATACAGCCTTTCAGCTTCAGATCTACGCCGTTCTCTCCGGCATAGGCCTGCAGTGCCAGACGGATCTCGTCACCCGCCTGCAGTACGCCAAGACGGCAGTCCCTGTGGTTGACGTCCATTCCCTGTCTGATCTCTCCGTTGACATACAGCAGAAACTGAGGATTTGTAGCATCCCACTCTCCCTCCCGTCCTGTGGTCAGGGAAAACTGCAGCTCACGTCCTGCCTGTTCTTTTCCGATCCGCACGGTGGCGACAAATCCATAATATTTTTCTGCCCGTCCCCAGTATTCGTCATTCCGGAATATCCTGGCGTCCGGATCCCCGGATATTTCCTTTACATCTGCCGGATGATCCGGATTGCTTTTACAGATCCATTCTTTGATTGGCCAGACTGCTCCGTAGCGCAGCAGCCCAATCTGCCGGATCACTTCTCCGATCCTCTCCTCCAAAAACTCCATTTTTAGCATCCCTCCTTATTCAAGAATGTCCCGGCATTCTTGCTGCCGAGGTTCGCGTCATGCATCTGCATGACATATTTCTCCTGCACAGCTGCGCATCTCCACTCTGTTCCGGTCGGCGCAAATCCATCGTCCGCCGGACAATGTGCGCCCTGCCGGAGTCTATATCAGATGGGGGATTGACTCCCACCGCTGGTACTGATTTATTTCTCATCGCCTGCAGAAGCGGGAGTCATCTCACATCGGATATAGACTCTCGCTCCATATGCGGAGAGCTTCTGCTCCTCTATCTCCTCTTCGTTTGTCAGCAGCAGTTTTGCTCCCTCAAATTCCTGCGGCAGCCTCCAGTCTGCCTCCCGGTCTGTGAAGTTTGATACCACCAGCAGGCTCTGTCCGTCAAGATCCCGGCGGTATACATAGAGCTGCTCATTTTGCGGATCCAGCAGCTGATAGCTTCCATACACAATCAGATCGTACTGACGACGCAGCGCAATGATCTTCTGATAATAATAAAAGACTGAATTGGGATCTTCCAGTTCATCAGCTGCATTGATCTGCGTATAATTGGGATTGCATTTAATCCACGGCGTTCCTGTCGTGAATCCGGCCTGCACGCCGCCATCCCACTGCATGGGCGTTCGACAGTTATCCCGCCCTTTCGCCCACACGCCGTGCAGAAATTCTTCCTCTGTGTACAGCCTTTTCTCTTCTACCAGCTCCCTGTGCGCATTGCGCATCTGCACATCCTCATAGTCGCCCAGATCCTCAAAATGCACATTCGTCATGCCAAGCTCCTCGCCCTGATACAGATACGGTGTGCCCTGCATAAAATAAAGGCAGGTAGCCAGCATCTTGGCTGATTTTTCCCGGTATTCTTCTGAATCGTTTCCGAAACGGGACACCGCGCGCGCTTCGTCGTGGTTGTTCCAGAACAGCGTGTTCCAGGCTTTTCCATCCAGTGCGGTCTGCCATCTGGTGAACACTTCTTTCAGATCGGCCAGCGCCGCCCGCTTCGTCGTCCACATGCCGTACTGATCGTGATCCAGCACCAGATGCTGGAACTGATGGATCATGTTCAGCTCATGTGTTTCCGCTCCCGCGTAATGCAGCGCATCCTGCTCCGTCACATGCACCGTTTCTCCCACCGTCATAATATCATAATGGGACAGCACTTCCCGGTTCATCTCCTGCAGATGCTGATGCACCTTCGGGCCGTTGAATACCAGGTTGTCGATATCTCCGTAGAGTCCCTGCACCGGGCCATCCGGAAACGCCGGATCTTTGGAGATCGCATTGATGACGTCCATGCGGAAACCGTCGATTCCCTTGTCCAGCCAGAAGCGCATCAGATCATACACTTCCCCGCGCACCTGCGGATTTTCCCAGTTTAAATCTACCTGTTTTTTGGTAAAAATGTGAAGGTAGTACTGTCCTGTCTTTTCATTCCACTCCCAGGCCGGGCCGCTGAAACGGCTTCCCCAGTTGTTGGGCAGACCGCCGTTTTGGGGATCTTTCCAGATATAATAATGATAAAATGGTGAATTTCGGTCTTCTTTTGCCTGCATAAACCATGGATGCTCATCTGACGTATGATTGACAACCAGATCCATAATCAGGCGCATTCCCCTCTCATGGATCCCCAGCAGCAACCGGTCAAAATCCTCCATTGTGCCAAATTCCTGCATAATCTTGCGGTAATCGCTGATATCGTAGCCATTGTCATCATTCGGAGACTGATAAATCGGACTCAGCCACAACACATCTACTCCCAGCTTTTTCAGATAATCAATCCTAGAATAAATTCCCTGCAGATCTCCGATGCCATCCCCGTTGGAGTCCTGAAAACTTCTCGGATAAATCTGATATACAACCGCTTCTTTCCACCACGCCTTTTTCTGTTCCATATGCTTCTCTCTTCTCCTGTCTGTACTTTACTTATCTCGCCAGCTCGTACATTCCGGCCGCAATCAGGCCGATCGCCTCCAACAGTCTGTCCACTTCCACAAACTCATCCGGCGAATGGGTATTGTGGTTTTCCCCCGGGAATTCGGCTCCGAATGCTACCATATTTTTGAACGCCTTGGCGTACGTACCACCGCCTACTGCCAGCGGCTGTTCGTTTCTTCCTGTCCGCTCTCTGTATACTTTCATCAGCTTCTGCACGACTTCCGAATCCTTCGGCACATACAGATTTCGCACATTGGTCAGGCGCTCTGCCTCCATACCGTACCGTTTCGCCGCCGCCATGATCCGGTCTCTCACCGCATCTGCGTCCGCGGTTCTCGGATAACGCACATCCAGCGTCATAGAAAATTCACTGCCGTCAAACGATACCAGTCCCAGGTTTACTGTAGTGTCGCCCGTCTCTTCGTCAAATCTGCGGATCCCCAGCGCTGTGCCGTTCGTATCATAGCCAAGCATATCACGGATAAATCCGGCAAACGCATCAAAATCGCTGCCCAGCTGTTCCCTCTCAAGTACCTGCGCCATCATAACAGCCGCATTGATGCCAAGTTCCGGGCGGCTGCCGTGGGCGCTCTTTCCCATCGCATGGACTCTCGTCATACTGCTCTGACCGTCCCGGCTGATCTCCACGCCTTTCGGGCAGCTCTCCAGACCGCCTTCCGCCTCCAGAAAGCAGTCCTCAATGACCACATTTGCGGCTGTGCCGCCCTGCAGGGTACGCACACGGTTGGACGCCGGATCCTGCAGCTTTCTGGTAAGCCGGTAATTGCCTGCGCCTTTCTCGCTAAATATCAGCGGAAACTCTGCATCCGGCGTAAAGCCTACTGCCGGAAGCTCCTGCCCTGAGGCAATGTAATCTTTGACACAGGAACTGCCGCACTCTTCATCGGTTCCCAAAATCACACGGATCCGGCGCGACAGAGGCAGTCCTGCGTCTGCAATCGCCTTCAGCGCATACAGCGCTCCGATGGCGGGTCCCTTGTCGTCCATCACGCCTCTGCCCCAGAGTTTGCCGTCGTGAAGCTCTCCTCCAAACGGCGGATACGTCCATGTTCCCGTTACCGGCACCACATCCAGATGCCCCAGCACGCCAACCATCTCATCGCCGCTGCCAAACTCCACATAACCGCTGCGGTTATTCACATTCACAGCCGAAAATCCCAGCTTTTTTCCCAGTTCCAGTGCATAATCCAGTGCTTTCCGTGGACCGGGTCCGTAGGGCGCTCCCTCTTCGGGCTCTCCCTTCACACTGTCGATCTGCACACATTCCTGAATGGAACGGATCATCTCTTCCTTCATCCGTGCCAGATTCTCATCAATCTTTCTGTTATCGCTCATTGCTGCCGCTCCTTTCTGCCGCCGTTCGTTTATGCCAGCGTCAGCTCAAATATTCTCGACTGGTAATCGCCCTGGATCTCCATCGCTTCTCCCAGCACACCGCTGGCCTGATCTGACAGGATCAGCCCCGCATTCATCAGTTCATCTCCGTAACAGGTGTAGTCCCTTCCGCTGATGCGGTAGCAGCCGTCCGGCAGAAGTCCCGCCAGATGCAGCCTTGTCAGCGGCCCGTTGGAGGGCTGGCGCTCTCTGTAATATCCCACTATGGCCTCTCCGCCGTCCTCCGACACCACCATCCAGGCAGTCTCCTCACCGCGTCCCTCAAACGGACTGAGCAGCCGGTAGAATGTGCCTGTCATCATCAGCTTCCTGTGCTCTTTCACAAATATGATCTGTTCCCGCACCTGCTCCTTTTCCTCATCTGTCAGGGTGTTCAGATCCAGCTCATAGCCGAACATTCCAAAATATGCGGTCTCTGCCCTCGTCTTCAGTGAAGTATGGCGAAATGTCTGCTGATTCGGTGATGCCGATACATGGCATCCCATGCCGGAAAGCGGATAGACCATTGTACTGCCGTACTGGATCCGCAGCCGTTCTACTGCATCTGTGCAGTCGCTCGTCCATGCCTGCGGCGCATAGTAGAGCATGCCCGGATCATATCGGGATCCTCCGCTGGCGCACGACTCAAACAGCACTTCGGGGAAGCGTCTGGTCAGCCTGTCGTACAGTGCGTACACACCCAGCACCTGTCTGTGGTAGACTTCGCCCTGGAATGCCGCATCCCGTCCTGTGGAAAATACATCGCTCATGCTCCGGTTCATATCCCATTTCACATAAGAGACGGGTGCTCCGGAAAGGATCTCTTCCATCCGGTCTCCAATCCATTCCACAACTTCCGGCTTGGTAAAATCAAGCACATACTGGTTGCGGCCCTGGCACAGATGACGGTCCGGCGCCCCGATCATCCAGTCCGGATGCTCACGGTAGAGATCACTGTCTTTGCTGATCATTTCCGGCTCAAACCACAGACCGAACTTCATGCCAAGCTCCGTCACGCGGTGCGCTACCCCGGCAATGCCTTCCGGCAGCTTGCGCTTATCCGGATACCAGTCTCCCAGAGAAGAAGTGGCATCATCCCTGTGTCCGAACCATCCGTCATCGAGCACCATCAGCTCCACGCCCAGCTCTCCGGCAGCTTTCGCGATATCCAGGATTTTCTCCTGATCAAAATTCATAAATGTCGCTTCCCAGTTGTTGATCAGCACCGGCCTCTCCCGGTCTCTCCAGTATCCTCTGGCCAGCCTTGTGCGGTACAGTCTATGATAGGTCTGGCTCATGCCGTTAAGACCCTGATCGGAATACACAAGCACCGCCTCCGGTGTCTGGAACGGCTCATCTTTTTTCAGATTCCAGGCAAATCCGTCCGGATGGATGCCGATCATGGCGCGCGCCGTTCCGTATGTATCTGCATTCACTGTTCCAAGGAAATTTCCGCTGTACACCAGACTGAATCCCAGCACTTCCCCCTGCATCTCGTCCGCATGGGGACGCTTCAGGGCAAAGAACGGATTGAACTGATGGCTGCTGTGCCCGCGCATACTGTAGACGGACTGAATCCCCTCATGCAGCGGATGTACCGATACATAACGTTCTCTTGCCCAGGCTCCGGTCAAATCCACCATCTCATAGTTCTGATCCGGCAGATCCAGGCAGATACTCATGGCAGGCGTCAGCACCAGTTTCTGGTCAGAATGGCTGACAAACCGCACACTGCGGCAGATCGCCGGATATTCTTCGAAAATCGTATAACTCAGAATGAGTTCTGTCTGGATCAGCTCGTCCCGTAACGTAATCTCCAGCGTCTGCGCCTCTTCTTCCTTTTCTGTATAGACAGCGGGGAGCCCCTCTAACGGCTTCTTTCCCGCAAATATGGTATGGGATACATAGACAAAATCCGTGATCTTGCTGCCATTCTCCTGCAGGATCTGAAACGCCGGCTCACGCATATCCCCGGATCCGAATGTCGGGTACTCCTGCTTTAAATTCTCCAGAGAAAACATCCGGTCACCCTCAAACGCACAGGGGGACATATCCCGGTAGCTCTCCTCCAGAAGATGCCCGAACGCCTCTCTGTCACGGATCTTTTTTCCAAAGTACAGCTGTCCCAGCTGCCCGTTTTTCATTACACAGAACACATCACTGATCTGCTCATTCCACAGATGAAAAGTTCTGCTCTCCTTATGAAATACAATTGCCATACTCTTCCAGTCTCCTATATAATATATTTTTATAAACAGCTACAGCCATAAAACATATCTGTTTATTTTTATTCCATCAAATTTTAAAAATCAATTAGATATCACCTATTATCTTCCGAAATCTTTACTCCTTCAAGAAAAACTTAAACTTTTCTTCAAAAACCAAGCGGGTCTGTGAAAACAGTTACACTTTCACAGACCCGCTTTGATTATTCCTGCCCTATTAGCTGCATCTTTATAAATTTTCCAAATCAGCCTTTATATCTGTTCAAGAATCCTCCAGCATTCTTGCTGCAAGGTACGCATTGTCAAACAAACAACGATATTGCGCCAAGTAAACTGGACTTGCATAAATCATAAGGACTGCTCAAAAACTACGCATGCGCCGCCATAAACCGCTTCAGCTCTTCATCTGTACATCTCACATAATGAGTTCCCTCAATCAGGTGATCTGTTCCTTTGGAATAATCCAGGCCGGAAGTGCGGTAATCATAACTCTCTGCCACCCTGTTCTTCTCCACTTCCGGATTGGGCATGGGAATCGCAGACAGAAGGCTCCTGGTGTAGGGATGGACCGGATTTGAGAAAATCTCTTCCGTCGTTCCCGTCTCCAGCAGATGTCCCAGATGAAGCACTCCGATCCTGTCGGAAATATATTTTACCATCGACAGATCATGCGCAATAAACAGATACGCCGTGCCTGTCTCTTCCTGAATATCTTTCATCAGGTTGACCACCTGCGCCTGAATAGATACATCCAGCGCGGAGATACACTCATCCGCGATAATCAGCTTCGGGTTCATGATCAGCGCACGGGCAATACCGACACGCTGACGCTGTCCGCCGGAGAACTGATGCGGATATCTGGTCGCATGTTCGGGAGCCAGGCCCACCTTTTTAAGGATGGCCTTGATCTTCTCGGATCGCTCTGCCCTCGTCTTATACATATGGTGGATATCCAGGCCTTCGCCGATGATATCTTCCACCTTTTTTCTGGGATTCAGGGAAGCCATCGGATCCTGAAAAATCATCTGCATCTGTGTATGCAGCATCTCATTCTCTTTTTTGCTCAGATTCCCGCTGATATCTGTTCCGTTAAAAATGATTTTCCCGGCAGTCGGATCATACAGCCGGATCACGCTCCGGCCGATCGTTGACTTGCCGGAACCGGACTCGCCTACCAGACCGTACGTCTCGCCCGGATAGATGCAGAACGACACATCATCCACAGCTTTCACGCTGAATGTTCTGTTTACTTTAAAATACTGTTTCAGTCCCTCTATCTTCAGAAGAGGCTCCGCATTATAATTGACTGCCATTTTTCTCTGCCTCCTCCTTCATTCTTGCAATTCTCTCCTTCAGTTCCCTAGGCATCTCCACCTTCGGAGCACGGGGATCCAGAAGCCAGGTAGCTGCATAGTGCGTGTCAGATATCTGAAACATCGGAGGTTCTGCCTTATCATCAATCACCATGGCAAAGCGGTTACGGGGCGCAAACGCATCGCCCGGCTTCTCATGAAGCAGGTTTGGCGGTGAACCCGGGATCGTATACAGTCTCTCATCATCCGTATCCAGATCGGGCATGGCAGAGAGAAGTCCCCAGGTATAGGGATGGCGCGGATCATAGAACACCTCGTTCGTCGTTCCCGCTTCTACAATCCGTCCTGCATACATGACATTGATATAATCAGCCACCTTGGCCACTACACCCAGATCATGGGTAATATAGATGACGGAGATACCTCTCTCCCTCTGTACCTTCTTAATCAGCTCGATGATTTTTGCCTGGATCGTCACATCCAGCGCAGTAGTAGGTTCATCACAGATCAGAAGATCCGGGTTGCAGGCCAGCGCAATCGCAATGACCACACGCTGTCTCATGCCGCCGGAGAGCTGATGAGGATAGTTTTTCATACGTTTTTCCGCATCCTCAATGCCCACCTCTTTAAGCAGCTCCACTGCCTTGTCCCACGCCTCTTTTTTCGGAGTCTTAAAATGGAACATCATGCCTTCCATGATCTGCTTGCCGATCTGCATCGTCGGATCCAGGCTTGTCATGGGATCCTGGAATACCATGGCCATCCGCTTGCCATTGATATGCCCGCGGATCCACTTCTTATCCTTCTGCAGAATATCAACGGTCTCTTCTGTTCCGTTCTCATGGGAATAAGTAAAATTAATATTTCCCTTATTCACCGTCGCATTCTTGGCCAGAATACCCATCGCTGCCCGCATCGTCACAGACTTACCGGATCCGGACTCGCCCACAATCGCCACCGTCTCGCCTCTGCGCAGCTGAATATTGACACCACGGATCGCATGCACATATCCCGCATTCGTTTTAAATGAGATATCCAGGTCACGAATATCCAAAATTTTGTTCTTATCTTCCTGCATAGCCGTCACCTCACATCTCTTTCATCTTCGGATCAAGCGCTTCTCTCAGTCCGTCTGCCACCAGGTTAAAGCTCAGCATCAGCAGAGCCATCACAATGATGGGCGGAATAATCTGATAAGGATGCGTCGTCAGACTGTTAAATCCATCCGAAATCAGAGATCCGAGAGAACACTGGGGCACCGGAATACCCAGACCGATAAAGCTTAAGAATGCCTCTGTAAAAATAGCAGTAGGAATGGAGAACATTACCTGGGTAATGATCGGTCCGATAATGTTGGGCAGCACTTCTTTGAAAATAATAAAGAAACTGCCGGCTCCCAGCGTTCTGGAAGCAAGTACAAATTCCTGCTCTTTTAATTTCAGCATTTCTGCTCTGGAAATACGTGCCATGCCGATCCACTCTGTCAGCATCAGCGCCAGAATAATTGTCGTGATACCGGGTGGAATCACAAGAAGCATCAGCGTTACAATCACCAGACGCGGAATACCGTTTGCGATCTCCAGAATACGCTGCATGATCATATCCACCCTGCCTCCGAAATATCCGGAGATCAGGCCATAGCTCATACCGATCAGCATATCGATAACTGCCGCTGCTACTGCGATCAGCAGAGAGACCCGTGCGCCGGACCAGGTACGGGTCCAGATATCGCGTCCGAAGTTATCACTGCCAAACCAGTAATACACATCATCCAGCTCTTTGTCCTTGTACAGATTGGTCGTCTTAGAACCGGTCGTCGTACTGATCGTCTCTGTTCCGTCAAAGATGCCGAATTTCTCCAGCCATTTCACTCTGGGAGCCATGTTTTTCTGGCTGATCTCCTGTCCGGAATACGTATAATCATTCATTTCCGGACCAAGGATCGCCATCACCGTAATCAATACAATCAGGATCAGACCGATCACTGCGCTGGCCTTATGTACAAAGCGCATCAGCACATCCCGCCAGAAATTCTGCGCCGCAAAGTTGGTGTCGATGACGATCTCATCCGCATTATCCTTCAGGCGGAAATCCTCCGCTGTCGGCACATAGGCAGCCTCCGCCGCCGTATATACAGGTATATTTTTCTTCATGACGTCAGTCTCCCTTCTTCGCAATTCTGATTCTCGGGTCAATGACGCCATACAGCAGATCCACAGCAAACATAATACCGATATACATCGCCGAGTAAATAAAGCTCAGCGCAATGACAACATTGTAGTCATTGGACTGAATGGCTGTCACGCCAAGGCTGCCTACGCCCGGAATGGCGAAGATTTTTTCTACTACCATAGAACCGGTCATCAGGTCAACAATCAGCGGAGCCAGTACTGTCACGATCGGGATCAGGGCATTTCTCAGCGCATGCTTGAAAATCAGCGTCCGTCCGGTCAGACCCTTGCTCTCTGCCAGCAGCATATAGTCGCTGTCCAGTACCTCAAGCATCTCGCTTCGGGTAAACCGGGCGATGGAAGCCATCGTGAACATGGACAAGGAGACACTGGGCAGGATGCCGGACCGCACCATGTCCTTGGCACTGAACAGCATCGGCAGCATTCTCAGCTGGAAACCAAAATAGTAACTCAGTCCAAGGGCAAACACATAGGACGGCACCGACACTCCGATAACGGATATGACTGTCGCCAGCGAATCCCAGATCGTATCATGCTTGAACGCCGCCAGAAGCCCCAGAAGCAACCCTACTATGGCCCCCAGCGCAACCGCGGCACCTCCGATACCGATAGAGATTGGCAGTCTGGATGATACCAGCTGAGAAATCGGTGTGTTGCGGGAAATATTATAGCTGACACCCAGGTCGCCCCTCACCATATTTCCCACATATTTTCCAAACTGCACAAGCACGGGTTCATCCAGCCCGTATTTCTCGTAAAGTACAGCCTTCTGATCATCATTCAGCTTTTCATCATTAAACGGTGAACCCGGCATCAGATGCATCAGGATAAAAAGAACCAGCAGGACAGCAAAAAGGGTGAGGAGGGATGTCAGAGTTCTCTTTATTACATATTTTTTCACGTGAATCCTCCCTAAAATATGCTTAAAAAACGAACCGCACTAAGCCATGTCTTAGTGCGGCCCGATGTCATCAAGTATTTTGATCGATTACTCTGCTTTTACCGCATTCTTGTAAACACGGTTCAGACCAACCGAATGGAACTCAATTCCAGTTACCTTGGAAGAAATCATCTCAGCATTGCACTGTGTGTATACCGGGATAATCACAGCATCATTCATGATCATATCCTCTGCCTCATACAGTTTTGCCCAACGTCCTTCCAGATCGGTGCTCAGATCTCCGGTAGAACACTCTTCGATCATTGCATCGTAGTCAGCATTGCTCCACTGACCGTAGTTGTTGGTATTTCCGGTTACCCACATGCCAAGATATGTCATAGGATCTGCATAGTCCGGTCCCCAACGGGTAAGACCCAGCTGGAAATCACCTTTGTGCATATCCTCAACACGCTGCTTCTTCGGCTCTACTACCAGATTGACAGTCAGTCCCGGAAGTGTGGTCTCCCACTCCTCTTTCAGAACCTGTGCAACCTTCTGCGGAGCGTCATCAGCATCTACAGTCATGTCCAGAGTCAGTTCGGAGATACCAAGCTCTTCCAGACCTTTTGCCCAATAATCAGCTGCTTTTTCAGGATCCAGTCCGCAAACTTCTGCGTATCTTTCCTGGTCAGCAGAGAAATCTGTTCCATCCGGACCTGTTGCGAAATCCATCGGGATTGCGGTATAGGTCGGTCTGGAACCGTCTTTCAGTACATCGTTTGCGATGGTCTCACGATCGATTGCGAAGGTCAGAGCCATACGGATGTTTTTGTTTGCCAGCTCCGGAACCTTATCTACGTTCGGGCTTACATACCACAGCTGAGCCATACTGATGTTGATATATTCCGGATCATCGATAACCTGGTCAACCTGGTCACCGGTCAGAGTAGTCACATCAAGATCGCCTACCTGGTAGCTCATCAGAGCCTGCTGTGTATCCTGAATTACCTGATAGTTCAGACCCGGCAGAGAAACATCGTCCGCGCCAAAATAGGCCTCGTTCTTTACCAGATGAATAGAGGTAGCTGCCGGCTGATAATCCTCCAGAACAAATGCGCCGTTTGCCAGGATGGTATCCGGGCTGGTGCCGTATGTGTCTGCGCAGGTCTCAAAGAATGCCTGATTGGTAGGATAGAATGTCGGGAAAAACATCAGTGAAACGAAATAGCTCACCGGAACTTCCAGTGTTACTTCGAAGGTATAGTCATCCAGTGCTGCAACACCCAGCTCGCTCTTGTCCAGCTCACCTGCAATAATCTGCTCTGCATTCTTTACATGAGTGATATCGCTGAGCATGTAGGAATACTCGGAAGCCACATCCGGATCAACCGCTCTCTGCCATCCATATACAAAATCGGCAGCTGTCACGGGAGTACCGTTGCTCCACACCGCATCCTGGCGCAGGTGGAAGGTGTAAACCAGTCCGTCATCTGAAACCTCGTAGCTCTCTGCCAAATCCGGGATCATGTTTCCATCTTTGTCCATCTGCAAAAGGCCTTCCATGAAATTACCAAGGACTTCGATAGAGGTACCATCCTGAATCAGCTGAGGATCCAGAGTCTGAACCGGCGTCTCAATCATCACGTTCAGTTCAGATGTGCCTGTCTCGGCAAACGCTGTTACGCTCATGGCGCCTGCCAACATCACAGCTGAAAGAGCCAGTGCTGTGATCACATTTGTTTTCTTCATTAGCTTCTCCTCCTTTTTATCCAACCGGTCGTCCCTTTTGCCTTTTGATTTCCAGTTGTAAACTGTTTTGTATTATACCACATTAAAGTGAAGAAATCCATGATTTTTCCATATTTTTTTTGTATAAAGCGAAAAAAACCATATTTATTTTTGTATTTAAAGTTCAATCAGCTCTTTTGTTGCGGAAATTAAGTTTTCAATACCATTTTCTTTGATCAGGACCTGGTCCTCGATGCGGATACCTCCCCATCCCGGGATATAAATACCCGGCTCCACAGTCATGACCGTATTTTCATGGAAATTCTCCTGCGCTCTGGGACCCATGAACGGGATCTCATGGACAAACATACCCACGCCATGTCCGATGCCATTGTAATGGTACTGATAATACTCGGTATCTCTGATCACTTCCACAGAAGCCTCATAGGCTCCTTTGATGCTGGCTCCCACCTTCATGTAATTCTCAATCGTTTCCACCATCTGCTGTTCCAGCCGGTATACTTCTTTCTGCTTCGGCGTAGCCTTGCCCACCACCAGAGTACGTGTCATATCGGACAGATAGCCGTGATACTGACAGCCGTAATCCATCAGCACCAGATCGCCGTACTCAATCGCTTTCTCTGACGGGATCCCATGAAGCAGCGAAGTGCGGGCTCCGGAAATCAGGATATTGCCGTACGGCATCGTATCGGATCCTTCCAGCACCATATATCTGGAGAGATTGGCCGCCAGTTCTTTCTCGGTGATGCCTACCCGGATATCCTTCTGGATCCGCTCGTAAGCTCTGGATGCGATCTCGCAGGAGGCTCTCAGATACTCAATCTCCTTCGGTGTCTTGTAGGAACGCAGCTCTTCCACCACACCGTTCAGACCTATGAGTTCGGCTTTTGTTCCCTGCTCCAGCTGCCGGTAGAAATCTACTACCAGATGATCCGACTCAAAGGCCAGGCTCTTTAAGCCTTCTTTCTCAGCAATACCTGCGGCTGCTCCCGGGATAGATCCGTACTCTTTTCTCCACTCTACTACCGTGAAATCCGGGCACTCATAGGATACCTGCTCTGTATAACGGGGATCTGTGATAAAATATTTGTGATCCGCCGTGATCAGCAGATAGGAATCTTCTCCTGTATATCCGCTGACATACTTCACATTTACCGGGCGGCTGATAAAAAATCCGCCGATGTTCTTCCTGCCCAGTGTTTCCCTGATCCGTTCAATGACAATCTCACTCATAATCTTCTGCCTCTTTTCTTTCTTATCTCAACTCAAAGCCTCCGCAGCAGAAACTGTTCCTGCCTCTGTCCCTTCTGCAGGCCTGTACACCGCGGCCACACCCGAAACATTCTCTTGCTGTAAAACAGTAAACGCTTCTCATCCGAACAGACAGTTTTCACCTATCGATCCAGCAAATGGCAGGCCGCCGTGTGCCCTTTGGCCACTTCCCGGCGCACCGGTCTCTCCCTGCGGCAGCGCTCTGTCGCATATGGACATCGCTCCGCAAACTGACAGCATTCTCCGGGATTGATCGGACTCGGGATCTCTCCTTCAATGCCAATCCTTTTTCTGGCTCTCGTCTTGATCGGATCTGCCACCGGTATCGCCGACAGCAGCGCCTGTGTATAAGGATGTACCGGATTTGCATACAGCTCATCGGCATCCGCTTCCTCTACTACCGTGCCCAGATACATGACGATTACTCTGTCTGAAATATATTTTACCACGCTCAGGTCATGGGCAATAAACAGATACGTCAGATTCATTTCCCGCTGCAGGCGTTTGAGCATATTGATGACCTGCGCCTGAATCGACACATCCAGCGCAGAAATCGGCTCATCACAGACAATAAACTCCGGATTAACTGACAGTGCCCTGGCAATACCAATCCTCTGCCGCTGACCGCCGGAAAACTCATGGGCGAACCGGGACATATGTTCCTTGCCAAGTCCTACTTTGGTCAGCAGTTCTTCTACTCTTATATCCTGTTCCAGTGCCCCGTGATATTCTCCGTGGATCTTCATGCCCTCACCTACGATCTCTTTCACCGTCATACGGGGATTCAGGGAGGAGTACGGGTTCTGGAAAATCATCTGCACATCGCCGGTGAATTTCTTTTTCTCTTCTTTATTTAAATGTGAAATATCTTTTCCTTTATAATAATTATGTCCGGAAGTAGGCTCATGGAGACGCACCAAACACCGCCCTGTCGTAGACTTGCCGCAGCCGGACTCGCCTACCAGACCTACGGTCTGTCCTTTCTGGATCTCAAATGATACGTGGTTGACCGCTTTCAGTGTCTGATGTCTGGCCACATGGAAGAACATGCACAGATCTTCCACCTTCACCAGCGGCTCCTGTGTAATGATTTTATTTTCACTCATGCCTGTTCCTCCCTTTTCATTCTCAGATCCACCTTCGGCGCATATTCATGCTGCAGCCAGCATGTTGTCTCATGTTCATCAGAAAGCCGGTATGTCTGTGGCGGATACTTGTAGCAGACATCCATCGCATATTCGCACCGCGCCGCAAACGGGCATCCCTTGGGAGGACAGAACAGATCAGGCGGAGTACCCTCAATCGGCGTCAGCACCGCATCCTTTGGCGTATCCAGCCCTGCGATAGAACTCATCAGTCCTCTCGTATAGGGATGAGCCGTCTCATAGAAAATCTCATTCACTGTGCCGTGCTCTGCCACCTTGCCGCCGTACATGACTACTACGCGGTCGCACAGTCTGGCAATCACGCCCAGGTCATGAGTAATCATAATAATAGAAGTGCCGAACTTTTCTCTCAGCTCCAGCAGAAGATCCAGGATCTGGGCCTCCATCGTCACATCCAGCGAAGTCGTTGGCTCATCACAGATAATCAGGCTTGGCTGGCTCACCAGCGCGATCGCGATCATCACACGCTGCTTCATACCGCCGGACAGCTCGTGGGGATACTGGGAATAACGCTTCTCCACATCAGAAATCCCCACCAGTTTCATAATATTCAGCGCTTTCTCTTTTACTTCTTTTTTCGTCACATCCGTCCTGCCCAGGAATACTTCTTCAATCTGGGCGCCGATCTTCATCGTCGGGTTTAAGGATGTCATGGGATCCTGGAAAATAAAGCCGATCTCCCTGCCGCGCACTCTGCGCAGCTCTTTTTTATCCATTTTCAGGATATCTCTGCCTTCGAATATAATCTCACCGCCGCCGAAAAATCCGGGGGGCTCCGGGTTCAGACGCATGATGCACTGAGCTGTCACGCTCTTGCCGCATCCGGACTCGCCGACAATTCCCACAATCTCTCCACGCCTTACGTCAAAACTTACATCGCGGACTGCCCGCACCACACCACCATAGGTATGGAAGGAATAGACCACGTTCTTCAGTTCAAGAATTTTTTCTCCTGTATGTTCCATGCTCTCTCCTCCTGATTATTCTGTGCCTCTCATACGGGGATCTACTGCATCCCGCAGTCCGTCACCAAGCAGCGTCAGCGCCAGCATTGTCGTACAGATAAAGAACGCCGGGATAATAATCTCATGCGGCGCGATCCGCAGATACTTGATCCCTTCCTTGGCCAGCACACCCCAGCTGCTGCCGGGAGCTGCAATACCAAGTCCGATATAACTTAAAAATGCTTCCTGGAAAATCGCCTGCGGAATTGCCAGACACAGGTTCGTCACCAGCATTCCCAGAATATTCGGAAGAATATCCCGCACAATAATCTTATAGTCAGGTACGCCGAGAAGCTTGGCTGCCGCCACAAAATCCTGATTTTTCAGCCGGTATACCTCGCCTCTGGCAAAGCGGCACGTACCAATCCAGCCCACGATACACATTGCCACAATCAGGGTTTTCATTCCGGTTCCCATCACAACCATGACAAGGATCGTCACGATCAGACTCGGGATACCGTAAAGAATATCTACAATACGCATCACAATCATATCCAGCCTGCCGCCGTAGTAACCGCAGAAGCCGCCGATCAGCGACCCGACGCACATATTAATCGTCGCCGCCGCCAGGCCGATCGTCAGTGACACACGGGCACCCATCCAGACACGCACCCACAGGTCTCTGCCCATGGAGTCGCATCCCAGCCAGTGTTTGGCGGATGGAAGCGCATTCATCGCCGTCACATCCATATCCGAATAGCTGTACTGACTGAATATCGGGGCAAAAACTGCCAGGAGCCCATATACGACAATAATACACAGCCCTGCAAAGGCGAATTTGTTCTTTCTCAGTCTGCGCCATGCATCCTGCCAGAAAGAAATATTGGGGCGGCTGATGCTCTCCATGTTTTTTTTGCTGGTGCCGCGGACATGAAACATTTCTTTTGTCAGCTTCACCGGTGCCTGTCCGGCACCCGCCGCAGTATTTGTCTTATTCTCTGCCATGTTCTTCATCCTCTCCTTTATTTCTTGCCGATGCGGACTCTGGGATCCACGATACCGTAAAGAATATCCACAACCAGGTTACAGAAAATCAGGAATGCGCCATAAAATACCGTCATACCTAAAATCATGGAATAATCATTGGTAGAAACGCTCTCCACATAATATTTGCCCATGCCGGGAACTGCGAACAGCGACTCAATTACGAATGTACCGGTCAGCACAGATGCCACAGTCGGCCCCAGCAGCGTAATCACCGGCATGATCGCATTACGGATCTGATGCTTACAGGTAATCCTGAACTCGGAAAGACCTTTGGCACGGGCTGTCTTGATATAATCCTGCTGCACAACCTCCAGCATACTTGCCCTCATAATACGCGATACCGAAGCCAGTGTATAGAACGCCAGGGCACAGGCCGGCAGGATCGTATATTTAAATCCCTGATACTGGGCCACAGGCAGCAGACCCCATTTGATTCCGAAGAAATACTGGAGGATCGCTCCCATGATAAAGTCCGGAATACTCGTTCCCAGGATGGCAATCACCACGCAGAACACGTCAATTTTAGTTCCCCGGTTCCTGGCCGACAGAATACCCAGAACCAGCCCCATCGATATGGCCAGCACGAGCGCCCTGATACCCAGATCCGCCGAATAGGGGAAGGTCTGTCCGATAATGTAATTGACTGTCTTATTGGTGTACTTCATGGAATATCCGAAATCTCCATGAAGCAGATTGCCAAGGTACTGTACGTACTGTTCCAGCAGCGGCTTGTCAAATCCATAATACTTTTCCATATTGGCGGCCACTTCTTTTGTCAGCTTTGCGCTGGTAAACGGTTCTCCTGGCATTAATCTTACCATAAAAAATACTACGGTCACCAGAACCAGCAATGTAAGAAGGGCTGCAGCAACGCGCTTTCCGATGTATCTCGCCATGTTACGGCCTCCTGTCTGTGATTGTCTCTATTTTGTGCTTTTATCTGTATCTGTCACGGTTTTGTGTTTCGTTACAGTTTTTTACTCTTTTATTCCTGTTTTTTGAGCATAATTTAAAAAAGCTCTGATTTTTCTGACTGTATGCTTCTGTCTCTTTATATATTTCTGTTCTTTTATGATCCCGGTCTGCCACTCTGTGCTCCGGTCTGCTTCACATACGGGAAAGTATACATCAGATGTAAAATGACTCCCACCTCTGCAGGTGGTGAGAAACAAATCAGTATCAGCGGCGGAAGGCACTCCCTATCTGATATGGTCTCCGGCAAGAATGCCGGGGCATCCTTGAATCCTGTCATGGTTCATACTTTCGCATATGTGAAGAGGGATTCAAAAGCAGCCTCACCTTTGAATCCCCCGCCGTCATGTACTTTACGTACTCCATTCACTTCATGTCTTACCAGTCTGCTTACCCGGTACGTATCTGCACCCCGACGCTCTTTTTATACTGCTACCTCTGCATATACCCAGTCAATATTTACAGAACAGAAATAGAAGTTTACATTGCTGACCTTGTCGCTCAGCAGATAGTGCTGCTGTCTGCACTGAAGCGGAACAAATGCCGCGTCGTCAAGAATAATCTGCTCAGCCTGATTCAGCTTGTCCATACGAGCCTTTACGTCTGTCTCTGTCTTGGAATCATTCAGCAGAGCGTCAAATTCTTCGTTGCTGTAGTTGCTGTAGTTGTAGGAGCAGTCTGATTTGAACAGCTCAAGATATGTGTACGGGTCAGAGTAGTCCGGACCCCATCCGCCGTAAGCGATCTCATAGTCTCCGCTCGGAAGCACAGAACCGTAAATATCAGCGTAAGTCACCTGTCTGATGTCAACATTGATGCCAAGAGTCTGCGTCCACAGCTCCTGCACAACTTCTGCAACCTTTTTGCTTGCCTCCACGTCTGTGGTGGTCAGCTCAACTGTGATATCGGACGGGCTTGCAATTCCTTCCTCGTCCATGGCAGCCTGCAGATATTCAAGAGCCTTCTCCTGATCTCCATCCAGCGGATAGGAAGTGGAAGCCATATCGTACTCTTCACCGTAGGTTGTCTCAACACCTCCTACCAGAGGCATTACCAGTGTATTGCTTGCGCTGTACACATTGTTTGTAGCCAGTGCGATGTACGCATTTCTGTTCAGGCCGTAGTTCAGAGCCAGACGGAAGTTTTTGTTTGCAACAATCGTGTTCTCGCTTTCTTCATTGATATAGAGGTAATCCTCATTTCCATTCATATACTCATAATCGACATCGTCATAATTCGGAACTGCCTCAAGCGGAACTTTGACAAAATCAAGGTCTCCGGACTCATACATAGCCAGTGCAGTATTCTCATCCGGGATCACGCTCAGCTCCACGCGGTCCAGTTTAATGGAATCTTTATCCCAATACTGGTCATTTTTTTCAAATACATAAACCTGATTTTCGGAACTTGACAGAATAAACGGTCCGCAATATACGTTTTTGTCAGCAGTTGCCGCAAAATCTGTGCCATACTGCTCTGCGATATCCTGCCGCACGGGGCTGTACTGTGCTGAAGATCCCATCATGCTCAGGAAGTAAGCGGTGGGAGCCTCCAGGGTAATCTCCAGGGTCATATCATCAATCGCCTTGACTCCCAGTTCAGAAGGATCCATCTCACCGGTCTCTACTGCATAACCATTTTTGATATACTCACCGATGAATGCGTACTCACTGGCTGTCTCCGGATTCATCAGACGCTGCAGGCCGTAAACGAAATCATTTGCCGTTACCTGAACACCGTCGCTCCAGTAAGTCTCTCTCAGGTGGAAGGTATAGGTGAGTCCATCATCTGAAACTTCCCATGACTCGGCAATACCCGGGGTGATCTCACCGGCGGTGTTTCTTACCAGGGACTCCTGGCATGCATGGATCACTTCGTTATCTCCAATGCTGTTTGCCTTGTCGGGATCCAGTGTGGTGGGTTCAGTTACAACAGAGTAGCAGAACACTGCTTCTCCTGCATTTGCTGCGACAGCAATGCCCATCGTCATGGCAGCTGCCAGGAAAAGTCCTGTCACTTTTTTCTTCATAGTATAGTCCTCCTTTTATAATAAATTACCTGTTTCAATTATCATATGACACAGATAATCTGAAACCTGACTTTGACACTTTATCGTATCAACGTATTATTTAAACAAAAAAGAGGTTGTGCAACTGGCAAAAAGCTGCCATCGCTACAACCTCATCGTCGCCATTTATTTTATTATACCTTAATTTATTAAGTTTGGCAAGACTGTTTTACGTTTAAATAGCCCTGTCACGCATTTTTCTTTAGTCTCAGACCATCGATGCGGTGCTGAACTTATGTCCGTTATCATACGGCAAATCCGGGCAAATGTAAAATACAAATATTTTATGGCAGATATTCTGATTTTTTATATATCCGCAAAAGGCATTTTATTCTGCAACGGCCTCACGGACTGCGTCCTTCATGGATTTCACATATTCACCCACCGGGCCTGCCGCGTCTTTTCCGTATTTCTCCAGCAGACGGATAATCGCAGATCCTACGATCGCACCATCTGAGAAGCCTGCCATCTTCGCGGCCTGCTCCGGCGTGGAGATGCCAAATCCCACAGCACAGGGCACGTCCGTATTTTCTTTTACCAGCTTTACCATCGCGCCGATATCCGTTGTGATCTCGCTGCGCATCCCGGTTACGCCAAGACTGGACACAATATAGATGAACCCGGTGGCCTCCTTCGCGATCATGGCGATCCGGTCATGGGACGTGGGCGCAATCAGTGAAATCAGATCCAGACCGTATTTTCTGCACACGCCGTCAAACTCTTCCTTCTCTTCGAACGGCACATCCGGCAGGATCAGCCCGTCCATCCCGATCTGCGCACATGTACTCACAAACCGCTCAATTCCGTATGAGAATACTACATTTGCGTATGTCATAAATACCATGGGAACTGTCACATCCCTGCGCAGATCCCGCACGAAATCAAAAATCTTGTCTGTTGTCACTCCACCGGAGAGCGCACGGATATTGGCACCCTGGATCACAGGTCCTTCTGCCGTGGGATCAGAAAAGGGAATTCCCAGCTCAATCAGATCTGCGCCGTTCTCCTGCATGGCGCGCACGACCCTGCCTGTGGTCTCCAGATCCGGATCCCCGCAGGTAATAAATGGTATAAATGCCTTTCCTTTCGCAAAAGCTTCACTGATTCTGCTCATTCTGAAATATCCTCCCCTCTGTATCTGGCAATCGCCGCGCAGTCCTTGTCGCCGCGTCCCGAAATCGTAATCACAATGATCTGGTCCTTCGACATGGTAGGCGCAAGTTTTTTTGCATACGCCACGGCATGGGCAGACTCAATAGCCGGGATAATGCCTTCCGTTCTGCTCAGATACTCAAATGCATCTACCGCTTCATCGTCCGTCACCGGCACATACTCTGCCCTGCCGGTATCATGCAGCCATGCGTGTTCCGGTCCTACACCAGGATAATCCAGACCGGCTGAGATCGAATAAACCGGTGCAATCTGTCCGTACTGATCCTGACAGAAATAAGACTTCATGCCGTGGAAAATGCCAAGCTTTCCGGTAGCAATCGTCGCCGCTGTCTCCCAGGTGTCCACGCCGCGCCCTGCCGCTTCGCAGCCAATCAGACGCACGCCCTCATCCTCAATGAAATGATAGAAACTGCCGATGGCATTGCTGCCGCCGCCCACACAGGCAATCACCGCATCCGGCAGACGTCCTTCTTTCTCTATCATCTGAGATTTAATCTCCTTGGAAATGACTGCCTGAAAATCGCGCACGATCGTCGGGAACGGATGCGGGCCCATAACGGATCCCAGACAGTAATGAGTGTCTGCAATGCGGTTCGTCCACTCTCTCATCGCCTCGGAAACCGCATCCTTCAGCGTTGCGGTTCCTGTTGTAACCGGGATCACCTCTGCGCCCAGCAGACGCATCTTGTATACGTTCAATGCCTGGCGCTTCGTATCTTCCTCACCCATGAACACCACGCACTCCATTCCCATGAGAGCAGCGGCGGTGGCGGTCGCTACGCCATGCTGTCCTGCGCCTGTCTCGGCGATCAGGCGGGTCTTGCCCATCTTTTTGGCAAGAAGTGCCTGACCCAGCACGTTGTTGATCTTATGGGCTCCGGTATGATTCAGATCCTCTCTCTTCAGATAGATCTTGGCTCCGCCCAGATCCTTTGTCATTTTTTCCGCATAGTACAGACGGCTCGGCCTGCCTGCATACTCGTTGAATAATTCGCTAAGCTCCGCCTGGAACTGCGGGTCATCCTTGTAATGATTGTATGCCTCTTCCAGCTCGATCACTGCATTCATCAGTGTCTCCGGAATATACTGTCCTCCGTGAATACCGAAGCGTCCTTTTGATTCCGCCATGGTTTGTCCTCCTTTATCTTCATCAGATCCATTTTTTATATCGACCAATATCGATATCTGTTATTCCCATGTTTTGTGTATTTGCCGCCACATTATCCTCTCTGAAGCTCCCGCACACACCTGACAAACTGTTCCATCTTCTGTGCATCCTTCACTCCGTCTGTCTCTACGCCGGAGCTGACATCTACGCCCCAGGGCCGTGTCTGCCGCAGCGCCTCCTGCACATTGTCCGCGTTCAGTCCGCCGGCCAGAAAATAGGGCCTTGTCAGTCCCTGTACAAGATCCCAGTCAAAACTCTCTCCTGTTCCTCCTGTCCCGTGATCCAGCAGGATGCAGTCTGCATTGGACGCTGCTGCCCTGCCCACATCGGCACTGTTTTCAACCCGGAAAGCCTTGATCAGATGTCTGCCCGTCATTCTCTGCAGGCTCAGGATATAGTTCTCATTCTCCTGGCCGTGCAGCTGCGCCACCTGAATAATCCCGTCTGCCAGCAGTCCTGCCACTGTCCGGATATTCTCATTTACAAACACACCCACCGCACGGATCCCGGGATCCAGCAACTGTCTCAGCTGGATGGCTTCTTCTCTGCTGACGCAGCGGGGACTTCCGGGAGCAAAGACAAAACCCACATAATCCGGCCTCAGTCTGTTTGCTGTCAGAATATCCTCTTTCCTGCGCAATCCGCATATTTTAATTTTTACATCCATCTGATTTCAGTCCTTCCTTTCATTTTCATCTGCTGCACTTTTATCTCTTTATTTTTCTCTGCGCAGCTTATCTAACATCGCCTTTTTGTCCGGCGCTCTCATCAGCGTTTCCCCGATCAGCACACCGTTGACTCCGGCCTCCCGCAGCACCCGGATATCCTCTGCCGTGCGGATCCCGCTCTCTGCCACAAACAGCACTTCCGGCGGAACCAGCCGGCGCAGCCGCTCGCTGTTATGGACATCTACAGTGAAATCCTTCAGATTTCTGTTGTTGACCCCTATGATCCTTGCACCTGCCTGCAGTGCCGACTCGATCTCCCGCTCATCGTGGGCCTCCACCAGTGCCGACATTCCCAGCTCATCGCAAATCTCACGGTATCTTCGCAGCGTATCCGTATCAAGCAGCGAACAGATCAGCAGAACCGCCGACGCGCCCAGCACTCTCGCCTCATAAATCATATATTCATCTACCGTAAAATCTTTGCGGATACACGGGATCGATACCTCTGCTGCAATCTCCCGGAGAAACTTATTTTCTCCCAGGAACCATTTTGGCTCCGTCAGCACAGAAATGCAGGCCGCCCCGGCCTTCTCATATTCCCGGGCTATCTGAAGATACGGGAAATCTTCCGCAATCAGTCCTTTGGAAGGGGACGCTTTTTTGCATTCGCAGATAAATCCGATATCTTCTCCCGACAGGGCTTTCTCAAACGGAAATCCTGTCAGTCTGCAGCTGAGCGCCTGCCGCCGCATCTCTTCCGGCGGGATCTGCGCCCTGGCCTGTCCCACCCGGACTCTGGCGTAATCTGCGATCGTCTCTAAAATGGTATCCGCCATACTTATTCCTCCACGCTGTTTGATGCTGCAATAAACTCTTCCAGCTTCTGCACCGCTTTTCCCGTATCAATCAGCTCTGCTGCTAGCCGGATGCCTCCTGCCGGATCCGGAGCTTTTCCTGCGATATAAAGCGCAGCGCCTGCATTCATCAGCACCGTATCTCTCTTGGGACCGCGTTCTTTCCCTTCGAGGATCGCGCGCGTAATCGCCGCATTCTCCTCCGGTGTCCCGCCCACCAGATCCTCTTTGGTACAGCGTTTCAGTCCAAACTGTTCCGGTGTCATCACACCGGAGCGGTACACGCCGTCCCGGAAATCACAGTACGTTGTGGGAGCGCTCAGGCTGATCTCGTCCAGCTTGTCCTGCCCGTATACAACCATACCGCTCTTCACGCCAAGACTTGTCAGCACTCTCGCCAGCGGCTCTACCAGTGACTCATCGTACACGCCAAGCAGCTGCATGGAAGGATGCGCCGGATTTGTCAGCGGTCCGAGGATATTGAACACCGTGCGGATACCAAGCTCTTTGCGGATACCTCCCACATATTTCATGGACATGTGATACTTCTGTGCAAAGAAGAAACAGATCCCGACCTGCTCCAGCAGTCTGCGGCACTGTTCCGGGGTCAGGTTGATATTGACTCCCATCGCCTCCAGGCAATCCGCCGTGCCGCACTTGGAAGAAGCTGCCCGGTTGTACTCCGCCTCTGCATTTTCCAGCGACATATTCACGATCAGAATGATTTTCTGGTGAAAATTGTCAAA
>CAKRNX010000012.1 GCA_934371475.1 uncultured Lachnospiraceae bacterium | reverse complement strand
GCTGTTTTCAGCTCTTTCAGCTCTTCGGAAATGACATCCGTGTCCAGAAAAAGCTTCAGGGAGCTTGACCTAACCGGAAACTATGCTAGAATAGCATATGGAAATACGTGTGCAAATGCCAGACACACCATCATCACATATCGTCCAGAATTACCGTATCCTGTGATACGTCTAATCATAAAGCATGACCATTTCATCACTTATTAAGGAGGAATTTTACCTATGCAGTCTGCAGAAGAAAGAAATCAAACTGCACTTCCGGTGGGATCACTGGGAATCGTAGCATTAAACAGCTGTGAAGAGCTGGGCAAAAAAATCAATGACTACATTGTGCAGTGGCGCAAGGAGAGGGAGCATGAGCACGCCGGAACTCCTCAGCTCACCGAGTACGCGAGGGATAGTTATCTGGTAAAAACCTCTGTTCCCCGTTTCGGTTCCGGCGAGGCAAAAGGCGTGATCTATGACTCCGTTCGCGGAGATGACCTGTATATTCTTGTAGACGTATGCAACTACAGCATCACCTACTCTCTCAACGGCATCACCAACCGGATGTCCCCGGATGATCATTTCAATGATCTGAAACGTATCATCTCCGCCCTTGGCGGCAAGGCACGCCGGATCACGGTCATCATGCCGTTCCTCTATGAAAGCCGCCAGCACAAGAGAAGCCAGAGAGAATCCCTGGACTGCGCGATGGCACTGCAGGAACTGGTTCACATGGGAGTAGAAAACATCATCACATTTGACGCCCATGACCCCAGAGTTCAGAACTCTATTCCGCTTCACGGTTTTGAGACACTGCAGCCGGTTTATCAGTTTATCAAGGGACTGTTCCGTGCAGCACCGGATTTCCCGCTGACCGCAGACCGTCTGATGATCATCAGCCCGGACGAGGGCGCTACCAGCCGTGCGATCTACATGGCAAATATGCTGGGAGTCGATATGGGTATGTTCTATAAAAGAAGAGATTATACCAAAGTAGTAGACGGCCGCAATCCTATTATTGCCCACGAGTTTCTGGGGGCAGACGTAACCGGCAAGGATGTAGTCATTATCGACGACATGATCTCCTCCGGTGACAGCGTACTGGATGTGGCAAAAGAACTGAAGAAACGCAGGGCAGGCAGAATCTTTATCTGTGCTACCTTCGGACTGTTCACGAACGGCATGGAGAAATTTGACGAGGCCTACCGTGACGGCCTCTTCTACGCTCTTCTCACCACAAACCTGGTGTATCAGTCGCCGGAACTGCTCTCCAAACCGTACTATTTTGGCTGCGATCTGAGCAAATTTATTGCACTCATCATTGATACGTTAAATCACGACGGATCCATGAGCGAGCTGCTGACTCCGCGAGACCGCATCAATCATTTTCTGGAGAAACACAGATCTTAATTTCAAAAAGCCACATAATATTTAAAAATATTATGTGGCTTTTAATTAACTAACTTCATCATTAAATTTTTATTGCTATAATTAAAAGGGTGCTACCATAACGGCAGGCGATCAGTCCTTCAGCAGAGAGTTGCAGAGTGCCATTGGCACTCGTTTTGTAATGACCGAAGCGAAACAAGGACCTGTAATCCTCGGATTACATAGAAACCCATATGGGAATTCATTGGAAAGGAGGGCTAAGCCATGAGTATCATAGACTTTATAGCCGTGGTAAGTTTCGGCTTAACCTGCTCCGGCCTCGGACATACCTTTGGTAAGGATCATCATAAAACACAAAAATAGTAAATCGGACTAACCGTCTATCGGCAGAACCTTTTATATACTGACCTTATCATGTAACTGTAAAAATATCAAAATTTTTATGCCATACTGTACACAACGATCGCTGCAAACAGCAGCACCGTCACCAACGTGTGCAGAGACAGTGTGGTTGAAATATATTCTCCGTCATCCCCTACATTGGCAAAAATCGGAATAATAAATGGTGCCGGAAGGGCATAGAGAACCATCAGCGCGATCTCCAGATTTTTATCAAACGGGAAAATATGGAAAATAATCAGGCTATTGGCTGCCAGCAGGATACCCATGACCACCAGACGCAGCACAATCGTCTTAAAGACCGGCACAAGCAGTTCTGCTTTCAGTTTCAGCTCATACCCCACCATCAGCAGCACAATCGCACTGATCGGCGCAGTGAACATTCCAATCACAGAACTGACAATACCGCCAGCTGCGGAATTCAGAACCAGCTCTCCGATCCCCAGCGCTCCCAGTATAATTCCAAGAGCCATTCCCACAAAACATTTATTGGAAAACATATTTTTCAACAGAGACCTGGCATCCGCCTTCCCTCCGTCCACCGAAGTCAGGAAGCCAAGCCATACCGTGTAGGCGAATACTGTCTGGCCCAGATCGACTGTGGCAAAACCGGCCTGATTCCCCACAATCAGTCCATACAATGCATACCCTAACATTCCACCCTCTGCGCTGGATATCAGAAATGGAAGAAATTTCCCATATGGCTTTACAAATTTTCTCAAAAGAAATCCGGCGGCAATCGCCACTCCAAAACCGATAAATACAGCCAGAAATACCACTACCACCCGAATACTGTAGCTGGCTGTAAAAAAAGCATTAAACAGCATCACCGGGAGAAGAATATCTCCCAGCAGCGCTTTCAGACCCCTGAGCCCATTCATGTCAAATATCTGCTTTCTGTTGCAGAAATATCCCATACCGATCATAACCAGAACCGGCAGTACCATTTCTATCACCTGTAACTGCATAACTTCCTCCCTCAATCTATTTTTCTGCGAGCTGCGCATCTTGCCATAGGCTTCTTTTTTTAGAAAATCTATTAGATTTCTCAAAAAAAAGAAGCCGCCGGGCGTGCTCTATGGTATCACACACCTGGCAGCTTCCCGCCGTATTCATTCCGCATCAGGAAACCGTCTGTATCCTGCCGGGAAATTCTATTTCATCCGGATTAGTGGATCATATCCTGGAAGAACTCATAAGCCTGATCAGCTGTATATCCTTCATGTACAACTTTGGCAACAGCCTGAGCCATCTCTACCGGATGTGTGCTCTGGAAGATATTACGTCCCATATCAACGCCGCGCGCTCCTTTGGAGATTACTGTGTAAGCCAGCTCCAGAGCCTCTTTCTCCGGCAGCTTCTTACCTCCGGCTACCACGATGGGTACCGGGCAGGCAGCAACAATTTCTTCAAAATTATCACAGTTATAGGTCTTAACCAGCTGTACGCCCATCTCAGCAACGATACGGGTAGCCAGTTTGAAGAAACGATCAGTACGCTCCATCTGTTTACCAACTGCAACAACGCCCATGGTCGGAACACTGTAGCGCATACCAGCGTTTACGACTCTGGACAGGTTGTCAATACTTGACAGCTGGCCATCAGCGCCAATGAAGGTCTGAACTGCCATACAGTCTGCATTCATACGGATGGCATCTTCAATATCAACAGCTACAACTTCGTGAGACAGATCATCCTGAATCATAGAAGATCCGGAAGTTACACGCAGGGCAATACCCTTTGTAATTTCAGGTGCTACGCAGGTACGGATAGCTCCTCTTGTTCCCATAAATACATCAACATATGGTGCCAGCTTCGGAAGAAGCAGATCCAGTCTTTCCAGACCGGCAGTGGAACCCATGAAATATCCGTGGTCAAATGCAAACATTACGGAGTTACCGCTTTTCGGGTTAAAAATATTAGAAAGATGTTTTTTCATTCCCCAATCCAAACTGTTTGCACCCTTTACGTAAAATCCCTCTTTGTTTGCAAACGGTACATCTACATGATAGTCTTTTGCTACTTTCAGCCCGTCCAAATCTGCCATTTGTTTAGCCCTCTTTTCTTTCTTACTTATGCGATTTCTTTGCTGTTTTCTGTAAGCCCCCGCCCACCGCTTACTGCTTTTCATAACTGAAATAGGGGACTTACCTGATTGTGTTAAATGACCGGTGATTTAACTCACCACAGGCGGAGCAACCATACTCCGCCCTATTTTTTATCACAGAAGTGTGTACTGCACACTCCGCAAGCCGATCATCCGGCAGCACAGTTCTACTCTGCGCACCTGTGTCCTCTTTCGACATCCTATCGGCTCATCAGATCAAGTTGTCTAGAACCTTAGAAGTTGTAGTCTTCCATATTGGACTCATCGAATACAACACGCTCCGGCAGAAGAACAACACCGTTGTTCTCGTCAAGAGTCTCAGCGCCTGCGCTGATGCTGTCGTTTGCTTCAACAGTTACATCACCGATTTCCGGAATGGAGATGGTGTCGCCAACTTTTACAGTGTTGCCATCAGCAACGTATGCAGCTACATAGCATCCCATAGCGCCCTGAACTTTGCAGTCCCACAGACCCCATTCATAGAGCAGACCAGCTTTGCAGAAGTCTTTGATGGAGTTCGGAGAAGCAAAACCAGTGATCGTGATGCTGTCTTTGTCCAGTCCTGCGTTCTGAGCAGCCTGCAGCTGTCCCGGAAGTGCAGTAGAGTCGTTACAGATTACCAGGTCAATATCGGAATGGTCAGCCAGTACAGCTGCGCCAACTGTTACAGCCTTCTCAGAGTCCTGCTCGCTGTAGTAGTTGTCCGGAGCAACATTTTCCCAGTTCGGATAGTTCTCAGCGATGTAAGCTTCGCCTGCTACCTGCCAGGAGTTCTGATCTGTAACGGTTGCCTGTGAATAATGCCAGCAGTATTTGATTGCATCATTTTCAGGATCTTTGCCGCGTTTGGTCAGAGCATCTACGCCCATATCAACCAGCATTTTGCCCAGCTGTTCCGGTGTTCCCTGTGAAACCATCAGTGCACGGTCTTCTGTGTTAGCGTCAGAGTCCCATGTGCAGACAGCAATACCTGCGTCAGCTGCTTCCTGCAGAGCGTCTGAAACGCCAGCTGCATCTACAGTTGAGATACAGATTGCATCAACACCAGAGTTGATCGCCTGATGGATTACTTCTACCTGCTCAGCAGCACCTGCTACAGGGTTACCCATGTAATCTACTGTGATGCCCCATTTTTCAGCATACTCCTGTGCTCCGTCGTTTGCAGACTCAAAGAACGCATTTCCTGTTACCTTCGGGATAAATGCTACGGTCATACCTTCTACTGATTCTTCAGCAAAAGCATTCACTCCCATTGCGCCAGCTACTACTGCAGCTGCCAGTAATCCGGTCATAAGTTTCTTTGTCATGATTTGTTTCCTCCTTAATTATATAGTTTTTATATCCAGGGGACTCAAGTCCCCCAAACATCAATGATATCCGCGCTTCTTCTACGCTTTTTTCTTTCTCCTTGCCAGAAAGTTGGCAACAGCGGGTTTGGAAGTTGCCGCACGTCCGACAACCACAACCAGAAGCAGCATGCCTATCGGAATATCAAGGTACTGTGTTCCCACCTTGAAGCAGAGGGGAAGGCCAAAACGAAGCAGACCGATCACCACAGAAGCCAGAGCTGTTCCGATGACATTTCCTTTACCGCCTGTACTCAGCGTACCGCCAAGCACGACTGCGGTAATAATATTCAGTGTGAAGTTGGAACCAAGGTCACACTTGGCACTTCCCAGATATGCGGTCAGGACGATACCTGCAATCGCAGCGCTCACAGCGGAGAAAATATAGGTACTCATAATCACCATACGGGTATTGATACCTGAATACTCAGCTGCCTTCTGATTCACACCCACCAGGAAAATTCTTCTTCCGTATTTGGAACGGTGAAGGATAATGTATGCAATCACTACCAGCACCAGGAAAATCACCAGCTGGCTGGGGATCATTCCGAAAAACTTGTACTTTGATACGATCTTAAAGTAGTCCGGGAAACCGCTGATACCCTGATAGCTCTCAGTCGAAGCCATGTTGGAAACCAGCAGGGCAATTCCTGCATACAGGAAACTGCCGCCCAGTGTAACCACCATCGCCTGCACGCCGCAGTATGCGATGAAGAAGCCGGACAGAGCGCCACAGATGGCTGCTACTACCACAGCGATCAGCGCAGCTACCCAGATGTTGCATCCGAAATCCTGCCAGGTCACACCGATGATAATAGAGGTAAGACCTACGATGGCTCCGGCCTGGATATCAATACCGCCGGTGATCATAACAAACGTGACAAACAATGAAATAATACAGATGGACATAAAGTCGTTCATACTGTTAAACAGCATTGCCGGACGCAGGAACTTGGGATTGGCTGCGCCGAATACCACGAACTCAATGATCAGCAGAAGGATCAGGATCATTTCCCAGCTCTTTAAAAAGTCTTTTACCTTCTCGGAAAAGGATTTATTCATTACTTATCTCCTCCTTCCCCTTCAGCCTGATGAGAAAGAGTGCGGGCTGCCAGTCTCTGACGACGGTTTCTTTCCGCTGCATTTCTCTGCATCAGGGAGTCGATGACAACGATCGTAATCAGCATAATACCTGTGATGGTGTTATCATAGGTAGAACCAAGTTCCATGAATACCAGCAGACGGCTGATACTTGCCATGATAACCGCACCGATGGAGGCGCCGATGACGCTTCCCACACCACCTGTCAGGCTGATGCCGCCCAGCACACAGGCTGCCACTGCCTTCATCTCATATCCGTTACCGGATGTGGCTGTTACAAAACCGATACGTGATGAGAACACAATACCGGAAACAGCTGCCAGGACGCCGCAGATCACATAAGCTACTACCTTAGTCTGTGTGGCAGGGATACCTACCAGAGTAGCTCCCGCAGGGTTATCGCCTACTGCGATGAAATAACGGCCGTGCTTGGTCTTTCTCAGAAGGAGATGGATCACAATCACTGCAGCTACAACCACTGCCAGGTTGATGCTTATGCTGCCTACCAGTGTGTTGGTATAAAGCTTTTTGAACTCTGCCGGCAGGTTCTCTACCCATTTACCGCCGGTGTACACATACATCATACCACGCATGACACCATTCGTGCCCAGAGTAAAGATCAATGAAGGCACTCCCATCACTGCAACGCCCCAGCCGTTAAACAGACCGATCAGCGCACCGATCACAATACCGATGGCAAATGCCAAAATCCAGTTCTGTCCGTCACGGAGCATACTGGCCACTACTGTTGCGGTAAATCCCAAATTTGCACCTACGGATACGTCGATCTCGCCGATAAAGATAGCGAACGCCATACCTACGGAAATAATGATATAAACGACACTGTCGTTGAAACATGCCACAATGTTGCTGGCTGTCAGGAAGCTCGGATTGATAATTCCTACTACCAGAAACAGGGCGATCAAAAACAGAAAACTTGTAATCTCTCTTGACTTCAGTATTTTCTTCATGCTTTCCCCTCCGATTTCCTGGTGATACCGAAGGCAGCTGCCATCAGGTCATCCTGATTAATCTCATCGCCGATGAACTCTCCGTTGATCCTTCCCTGGCATACGGTCATGACACGGTCGGAAAGCTCGATGATCTCTTCCATATCAGACGAAATCAGCAGCACGGATACGCCTTCATTTCTCAGCTCATGGATGATGGAATATACATCGCCACGAGCAGCGGCATCAATACCACGGGTCGGCTCATCCAGAATGACCAGTTTCGGAGAAGTGGAAAGGCTTCGTCCGATGACTACTTTCTGCTGGTTACCACCGGAAAGGCTACCGCACAGCTGATCCTGTCCGGTCACCTTGGTACGGAAATCATCAATGTATTTCTGTGTGATCTTATAGGCTTCTTTCCTATTTAAAAGGAAGCGTCCCATCTTCTTCTCAGGCAGCACCGCGCTCGTGGTGTTTACCTCAATATCGCTGATCTTGAACAGCCCGTGCAGATGACGATCCTCCGGCACATAGTTCAGTCCGGCCTCAATAACCTGTCTGGTGGACATGCCTGTGATATCCTTACCATCCAGGATCGCCTTGCCGTTCAGCACCTTATCCTTGCCAAATACGGTAGTAGCCAGCTCAGTACGTCCGGCGCCAACCACGCCTGCCAGTCCCAGGATCTCTCCCGGATATACCTTCAGCGAAATATCTGAAAAACCGTAACCGCTGTAATTCTGAAGTTCGAATACCGGTTTGGCGTTTTTGTAATCAATCGCTTTGATCTGCGCCTTCGCCTCATCCTCTTTCTCCTGAGCATCCGGCGGAAGCAGTCCCTTTACCAGCATTTCTCTGGTGAACTCGTTTGTCTTTCCGCTGACGGAAACTCTTCCGTCGCGCATGATTGCCACATCAGTCGCCAGCTCAAATACCTCTGTCAGACGATGCGTGATATAAATAATGCCGATCCCCTTTGCTCTCAGATCATTGACACATTTGAACAGGCTGTTTACCTCATCAAATGTCAGGGCGCTGGTCGGCTCGTCCAGAATCAGGATCTGCGCATGACGCAGGAGACCTCTCAGGATCTCAACCATCTGCTGCTCGGCAATCGACAGGCTGTTGGCCTTTCTCGCAAGGTCAATCTTCCAGCCAACCTCATTCATCACATCGACCAGTTCCTTATGTAACTCAGAAGCCTTTTTGTCAAAACCAATCTCGATATTTTCCTCAACTGTCATATTGGGAAAGAGCATGGGTTCCTGCGGAACCATGTAAATACCGCTTGCAAGCGCAGCGCTGGTCTTGTTGGATGTCACCTTTTCACCCTTTACATAAATCTCGCCGCTGTCATGCTGATAGATCCCCATAATGATCTTCATCAGGGTACTTTTTCCTGCTCCATTACCGCCAATCAGTGCCAGAACCTCGCCTTCGTCCAGATCCATGCTAATTCCTTTCAGAACGGCATTCATACCAAAAGACTTATATATGTTTTTGATACTTAATAGCGTCTTTCCCGGCAAAACAACTTCCTCCCTTCAACAAATGTTATTCATCAGAAATAATGTTTAACATAAATATACGCTGGTTTGTCATATTTGTCAATACTATCTTTTAACACATTACCCAACTTTTCTCAAAAGCAGAAAGTTTTTTTATACAAAATAATTAGATAATTTTCTATCTTTTTCACAAAGGATGGGCATTGACGCCAAATCTAATTCATGATATACTTTTTGCGAAAGCAGAACTTTTGATTTTGTCTACAACATTTGTTTGATAGGAGTCACGTAATATGCAAAAAGAATACAATTACGAAGATATCCTCCTGGTAAAGGTCGCATGGTACTACTATATGGAGGGACTGACTCAGCAGGAAATCGGAGAATATCTTGGTCTTCCCAGACTGCGGGTGAACCGTCTGCTGGATAAGGCGCGCAAATGCGGAATTGTACATTTCTCCGTCCGGGCCAATGACAGCAGCCGTATGCAGGCTGAACAGGATCTGATCCACCGTTTCCGTTTAAAGGACGCATTCATTGTGCCGACTGCCATCAATGACAGTGATGTAAATGAAAATGTTGCCCAGGCTGCAGCCATGTACATTCATGACCACATGGATAGGCAGAGCTTCCTTAATATGGGATACGGCGATACACTGAGCCGTGTGCTGAACCATCTGGCTAATATGTCGGAATATCCGATCAACGTGGTTTCCCTCACCGGTGGCGTCAGCTACTACCTTCCCAATACCCAGTCCGATATCTTCAACGCGAAGCTGTATCTGACCCCTGCCCCTCTGATTTTACAGAATCCCGCCATCAGTCCGGCTCTGGAACAGGAACCCAGCGTCGAACAGATTCTGAACATGATCTCCCTGGCCAAAATGACCATCGTGGGCATCGGCGGTATTGATGAGAATGCCACCATTCTCCGGAACGGTCTTCTCTCACACAACGATTTTCTGTTGCTGACCATGCGGGGCGCGGTCGGCGATATTTTGTGTCACTTTATTGATGCGGACGGAAATTTTATTCCTTCCGATATTGAGTCCCGGCTGATCAGCACTTCTCTCCAGCGCCTGAAAGAGCTGGATAACACGATCGGTGTCGCTGCCGGACTGAGCAAAGCCAAATCCATACTGGCTGCGCTGCGCGGCGGATATCTCAACACCCTGATTACAGACGAAACGACTGCCCTTAAGGTTCTGGAACTGAGCGCGGATTAATCGTTTCGAATACTTCATTATTCAAGAATGCCCCGGTATTCTTGCTGCGAGGTGAAAGTCACCTCACATCTGATATTAAATAATATAAGTATAGAAGGAGGATAATTATGGCAGAACAATACTTAATGGCAATCGATGCCGGAACCGGCAGTGTGCGCGCCGTCCTGTTTGATCCGGACGGCAACCAGATCGGCTGTGAGCAGCGCGAATGGGAGCACAGAGAGGATCCCCGCTACCCCGGCAGCATGGATTTCGACTGGGTGCATAACTGGGAGCTGGCCTGTGAATGTACACAGGGGGTTCTGAAAAAGACAGGCATTGACCCCAAACAGATCATCGGCGTTTCCACCACCTGCATGCGCGAGGGCATTGTTCTTTATGATAAAGATGGAAATGAAATCTGGGCCTGCGCCAATGTAGATGCCCGCAGCAATGATGAAGTCGGCAAACTTATCAGCATGGATCCTGAACTGGAAAAAGAAGTCTATCTGCAGAGCGGACAGACCTACGCACTGGGCGCACTGCCCCGTCTGCTCTGGGTCAAAGACAAAATGCCCGAAGTATACAAAAAAACTGCCGCAGTCGGCATGTTCAACGACTGGCTGATCAAAAAGCTGACCGGGGTGGAAGCTGTAGAACCCAGCAATGGTTCCACTACAGGTATCTTCGACCTGCGCAGCCGCAAATGGGATGTCTCCATCGCCGGCAAGTGCGGACTAAGAGAGGATATGTTCCCCCAGGTTATGGAGTGCGGCAGCATTATTGCAGATGTCAACGAAAAGGGCGCTGCTGATACCGGTCTGGCCGTCGGCACTCCCGTTGTGGTAGGCGGTGGAGACTGTCAGCTGGGAACCATCGGTGTAGGCGCTACAGAACCGAACCAGGCAGCTGTATTTGGCGGCAGTTTCTGGCAGTATGAATTCAACACAGACAACGGCGCTACCGATCCCGGATGCCGTGTCCGTGTCAACTGCCATGCCGTACCGAACGTATGGCAGTATGAAGCACTGGCTTTCAAGCCCGGACTCGTGATGCGCTGGTATCGCGACGGCTTCTGCCAGATGGAAAAAGAAATCAGCAAAACCACAGGTCAGGATGTCTATGACCTCATGAACAAAGAGGCAGAGAAAATCCCCGCAGGATGTTACGGTATGATGTGTACGTTCAGCGATATCATGAACTTCATCAGCTGGAAACACGCAGCTCCCACTTTTACCAACTTTGAACTGGATCCCGAAAAATTCAACCGCTATACCTTCTACCGTGCAATTCTGGAGAACACGGCCATGATCGTCAAAGGCCATATGGAGCTGGTAAAAGAGGCGACCGGAAATATGCCTTCTGAGATCATTTTTGCAGGAGGAGCTTCCAAGAGCCCGCTGTGGTCCCAGATCCTGGCAGATGTACTCGGTATGCCGGTAAAAGTACCTGTCGTAAAAGAAGCAACTGCTCTCGGTGCAGCGATCCTGGCCGGTTACGGTGTAGGTCTGTACTCCAGCATTGAAGAAGGTGCAAAACGTACTGTAAAATGGGACCGTGTATTTGAGCCCAATGCAGAAAATCATAAAGTTTATAACGAGCTCTATCCAACATGGCGCAAAATCTACGCCGCACAGCTGGAGCTGGTAAATGAAGGAATCACAAAACCCATGTGGATTGCACCCGGTTTATAAGGTGCAGCAGAAAGGAGAAGCATTATGTATATTGTTGACGAAAAAGATAAAGCGTACCGTTTTGGTGACAGCGGTCCCAAATACCTGATGAAAGGTCCCCGCATGAATTATGCAATTGTACAGTTCATGCCCGGACAGGATTTCCAGGCTCACTATCACAACATCATGGAAGAAAACTTCTACATTCTGGAAGGTGAGATTGATATCGTTGTAGATGGTGTGGTGAACCACCTCTATCCGGGACAGTTCATCCATATTGAACCCGGCGAAATCCATTACTGCAAGAACAGCTATGACAAACCGGTAAAAATGGTTTCTACTCTGGCTCCGTTCCAGGAAGTCGATAAAGTAAACGTGGAAAACTATACCTACTGATGTTCGCTTTATTAAGGAGGAATTTACTGTGAAAACATTAAAAGCCGTTCCGGTTACTCCGGAAAATTTTGCACCATTTGGCTATCTGGCCAATATTACTGATCCCGGCGATGCCTATGGCATGGGAGAATATCCCAGTACATTCCACCGCGACATGGTTCTGGTTCCCAACGCCAGCACAGCTCCCACTGCATTCGGAAGCCTGAAAGTCGGCAAACGCGATATGATCGTAAAAGATGTGGAATACCACAGTGATGCCCTGGAAGTTATGATGCCCCTGGATGACGATATGGTTATGTACGCAGGTCCCGCCAACGGCGGAGAACCCGAGCTTGACAAGCTGGAAGCTTTCATCATCCCGGCGGGCACCATGGTTGTTTTCCGCGCAGGCGCATGGCATGGCGCACCGTATCCGGTTCACCACGACGGCACCGTACTGATCTGTCTTCCGGAGAGAACGTATCTGCGCGATACCAATAAGATCCTGCTGGAAGAAAAGGACTATATGGAAATCACACTGTAATTAAACTTCCGCAGCGAACAATGCCATATTCAAATGGATCATAAGCTTCGCAGCATATGGACAGATTGCAAGAAGGCAAAACATATAGCAATCCGTACAATCTATGATTAGGGTATTTCGCTGCTCTAATTCTGCATAGAACAAAAGTGTGCTTCACACACCCCGCGGGCTACAATTTTGGCAGCACAGCTTTTGTTCCGCGCGCGAGCAGGCTTCTTTTCTGCGAGCTGCGCATCATGCCGGAGGCTTTTATTTCACAGGATGTAATTTCCTGTGAAATAAAAAAGACATTCTGCAAATGAGCGAACTGATCGGTTTATCAGCCCACTCCTTACGGAATGTCTTTTTTGTATCTCTGTTTTCATTTCTGCCGGGACATTCAAGAATGCCGAAAACATAGATGTTTACCAGCTTGTCCATTTTCTATTACAATCCTTTCCTTATGAAAGACAATAGATAGTGACAGGGATTTTCCAATTACTCATCTTCCGCATACTCTCTCAGCATCGCGATCTCTTTCGCATATCCCTCCAGTTCGTTGGGTGTCTCCAGATAAAATGGCAGTCCCCGCAGCACCGGATGTGTCACAATTCTCCTGAATGTCTCGCATCCCAGCGATCCCTCTCCGATTTTCTCATGCCGGTCCTTGTGGCTGGCAAACGGATGCTTCGAATCATTCAGATGAACAGCTCTCAGCCTATCAAGCCCGATCATCCGGTCAAATTCCCGCAGCACTCCGTCCAGGTCTCCCACAATATCATATCCCGCATCGTAGACGTGACACGTATCCAGGCAGACTCCCATATGGTCTTTTAATTCCACTCTCTCAAGAATGGCCGCCAGCTCTTCAAACCGGCTCCCTACCTCTGAACCCTTGCCCGACATCGTCTCCAGCAGTACCGTCGTACACTGTTCCGGTTGCAGGATCTGGTTCAGCGTATCTGCAATCTGAGTAACTCCCGTCTCAGTCCCCTGTCCGACATGGCTGCCCGGATGGAAATTGTAGCAGTTTCCCGGCACATATTCCATGCGTCGCAAATCATCTGCCATCGTCTCCAGTGCAAACTCCCTCACATGTGCATCCGCCGAACAGGCATTCAACGTGTACGGCGCATGGGCAAGGATTCTTCTGATGCCATGCGCATTTGCATAGTCCAGATACCGTGCCACATCTGCTTCATCCACAGCTTTTGCTCTGCTTCCTCTGGGATTTCTCGTAAAAAACTGAAATGTATTTGCTCCGATTGCAGCTGCCTCCTGCCCCATATGATAGAATCCCCGGGACGATGACAGATGACATCCTATTTCCAGCATCATTTTCTGCTCCTTTTCTTCCAAAATCTTCTGCGCACCTCTGCCTCTACACTCTGTTCCGGTCGGTGCAGATCCATCGTCCACCAGACAATATGCGCCCTGCCGGAGGCTATATCAGATTGGAGTCACCCCGCATCTGATGTAAACAAAATCACCTGGCGACCGCTTTTTTTCAGCCAGCAAAGCGCAGCCTCTCTTCTTTTTTTATCATACATGGCAAACGGCTCATCCAGTACCAACGGAAAACTCTCCCCGTTCGCCAGTATCTCTCCTGCTGCCATCCGCAGCGCCAGCCCTACCTGCTGCTGTGTACTGAAACTAAGCTGACCGCTTCCCAGGTCTCTGGCCGACGTGGCAGCCCGCAGGTCTCCTTTTTCACCCAAGAAAATTTTTCTGTAACGACCTCCTGTAAGCTCTGACAAAATATCAGATGCGCTCTCCTGCCAGTCTCCCTGATGTTCTCTGCATGTTTCATATCTTTTTTCGTATCCAGACACAAATGAATTTGCCCGGCTTTTTCTGTCTTTGTTTTTATTCCATACTTCCTTTTCCAGCTCTGCCATCACCTGCTGGATATGCGATTTGGCCAGTTCCAATGCATCCAGTTCCTTTTGCTGTTCTGTGTTCGCTTCAGTGTTCTCTGCGTCTGTATTTTTTGCATCTGTCTTCTTTGCTTCTGCATCATCTTCCATTTCCATCTTTTCATCCTGTTCTTCCCAGATATCTGCCTTCCGGTCTTCGCTCACCCGATCTGGAAATAACGCCACTTTCTCCCGCACAGTATAGCGCGCAGTCAGAAATGCCAGCGCTAAAAAACCTCCGCCCAGACCAAGCAGACAGATTTTAGCCGCCAGAGCTGAAGCCATCAGACCGCATGCCACTGCCAGGATCCCGCAAAGCGGCAGCAGCACATTCAGCGCCAGCAGAAAAATCCTGTAAAAATCTCTCTGTTCTTCTCTGCCTCCTTCTTTTTCCTCCCAATCCGCAGTCTCAAACCCTTCTTCCTCTTCCTGCGTCCTCTGCCTTTTTCGCAGCTGTCTCCAGACAGTTTTTCCGTATGGTTTCTGCCCATCCTCCGCCTGACTGTTGCCCGGATCCGTCTTTCGCAGCTCTGTCTCTTTCTCTTCCAGATACCGCAGCGCTCTGCGCGCCTGCTGGCGTTCTTCCTCGGCCATCTCATCCGTTTTCCATGCGGCAGATGACGAGTACACAGAGTGATACATTTGACTGCCCGACTCCTCAAAATCTCTCTGTTCCGACTGCATTTCTGTTCTCCTGCTGCTCTCCTGCTCCAGCCATTCCACAAATGCGGAGTCCGGCAGACCGTTCTCATTCTGTCCCCATAAAACTGCCTGTTTTACAATCTCCTCCGGTGCGCCTCCAAACAGCTTCATCAGCTCTTCCTGCCCGGCGGCATATTCCCGGCCGTCTGTCTCGCACAGCAGCCTGACTCTCTGGTGATCTTTATGAAAATCCCGTTCCAGGCGGAATACTCTCCCGCGGCTTGAAAACCGTATCGCCCCGGCAAAACAGGCGGGATCATCCCAGGGACATCTACGCTGATATTCCTCTCCCTTTTTCCCCCGCCCTGTCTCAATCCCGAAAAACATGGCCCGGATAAACGCATACATGGTCGTTTTTCCCGTCTCATTCCCGCCGCTGATGAAATTCACTCCACTGTGCAGTCTGACTCTGTGATCCAAAAATTTTCCAAAATGCTGTAATTCCAGCTCCAGGATTTCCATTATCTCTTCTCCTCCGCCCGCAGCAATGCTTCCAGCCCGTACCGGAGCGCCCTTTCCTTTGTATCATTCAGGCTCCCGTCAAAACTGTCAATAAAACGTCCGATCAGCGTTCCCGCATAGATGCTCCGCAGCTGCTCCAGATTGAAACCTGGCATCGTCCGGTCCTCTACCGCCAGCACCATCCCATATTCGCAAAGTTTATCCGCATCAAAGTGAACCTGCACACCTCTGGATCCTGTGATCACGACCCGGTAAATATGCTGCCAGCCCCTCTGCTCAATCGCCTCTTCCAGACAGGCTTTCAATGTATCCGTCGTATCATGCTCATCCACTGTGACCGGAAGTGTAACATACTCGCGCCTCGCTCTTGGCACAAACCGGGTGCTGATTTTGCCGTTCTCAAAGCTCCCCAACACATATCCGTGAGGACCTGTCTCGGATGAACGAAGAGGGGTGAGCGCTCCGCAATCAATGACCCGGCCCGGAACCAACTCTTTGCAGGAAGCCGAATGTCCCAGCGCCACATAATCAAACCCGCTGCGGGCAAATGCTTCCTTTCGATAGGGAATATGTTCCGCGTCGCCACCGTGCCCCAGCAACACATGAAACGCATCTCCCGCTACCGGATGTAGCCCATCATAAAATGCAGATGTCACTTCCGGCCGGTAATAGCTCAGGCCATACACTTCCGTTCCAATCTCCGGAAAGCGGACACATTCACATTTTTTCGAAAAAAGGCACGCCACATTTCTGTTCCACTGGAATTTCAGATAGGGCGAATCCGGACGCAGATAATCTTTATCGCCGGCCATCAGCACCACTCTGGTGCGGTTGATATTGCCAAACAACTGATTGACACGCCGCAGCTGATCCATCTTGGGCTGACATCCAAAAAGATCGCCTGCGATCAGCAGCAGTTCCACCTGCTCCCGCCTGACATCTGCGATACAATTCTCAAAATTTTCCCACAGTTCTTCCGCCAATGTATCTCCCCAGTCCGGCCTTCCCTCCGGCACAGCTCCCAGCCTGACATCCGCCATATGCATAAACCGCATAGAACTCTCCCCTCTTTCTGCCCAATGTGCCATTTTCGAACATGCTTATGCAGCAAGCATGGCTGCTTGGCCCGTTGCTCACAGAAAAATACTATTATCTATAAGTGACTGCTTCTACATATACGTGACTGTTTCCGCCAGTTCCTTTCTGCTGCTATGGTTTGGAAGCGCTCCGGTTCCTTCGGCAGCAGTTCCAAGGTCAAGCAGCATTAAAATCTCTTCCTCTTCCGGAAGATTAAGGGCCTGTGCCAGTTCATCCGGATTGAAAAAATTAATCCAGCAGCTGTCAATCCCTTCATTATAAGCTGCCAGCATCATATGAGTCGCTACAATACTGGCATCCTCCATTCCGGAGTTCCTCTTTTCACCAGGATAAGTAAACACATTGTTCTTATTATATGCTACTACTAAAACAACCGGTGCATGATAACGGCAAGGCGTTACTTTATCAATTGCTGCCAGACCCTTTTCAGACTGTACAACATAAATGTGCTGCTCCTGAAGATTTTTTGCTGTCGGAGCAACGCGTCCCGCCTCCAAAATCTTTGCCAGCTTCTCTTTTTCTACTTCTCTGCCGCTAAATTTTTTACAGGAATATCTGTTCTTAATTACTTCTGAAAAATCCATTCTGAACCATCCTTTCTGTCTCCGTTTTTCTTATTAATCTATCATAAAAATACGATATTGAAAACTCACGAAAGAAAATTATATTGTCTCCATGTACAAGAATACCGGGGCATTCTTGTACAGATGTTGGGCAAACACATGCTCACTATCGAAAGAAACAACCATAAGCCAGAACATCCGAGCGTGTTTATTGATGAGACAAAATACAATGCAACATAATTCATTGTTGTGATATAATGGACACATGAAAGTGAATTTATCCAAAATAAAATTTAATCCTTTGAATAAATACAGAAAGAAACAGGAGGAACTAACCATGTATACCGCTTCAAAAGAAAGATATACCGCCATGGAATACAATCGTTGCGGGAACAGCGGACTGATGCTCCCGAAAGTATCGCTGGGACTGTGGCACAATTTTGGTGATACGGCAAATTTTGAAAATATGAGAAATCTGTGTGTTACAGCTTTTGATCATGGGATCACCCAGTTTGACCTGGCAAATAACTATGGGCCGGAACCGGGAAGCGCAGAGAAAAATTTCGGACGAATCCTGAAAGAAGATCTGGGTGTATACCGTGATGAGCTGATCATTACAACCAAAGCCGGTTATGATATGTGGGAGGGACCTTACGGGAACTGGGGAAGCCGCAAATATCTTCTGGCAAGTCTGGATCAGAGTCTGAAACGCATGGACCTTGATTACGTGGACATTTTCTATCACCACAGAATGGATCCCGATACGCCGCTTGAGGAAACCATGGGTGCTCTGGCAAGCGCTGTCCAGAGTGGCAAAGCAATCTATGTCGGACTTTCAAACTATGATGGGGAAACACTGAAAAAGGCAGCCGACATTCTGAAGGAACTGCATTGCCCCTTCGTCATCAACCAAAACCGTTACTCCATCTTTGATCGAACTGTAGAAAAAAACGGTCTCAAAAAGGCAGCCGGCGAACTCCGGAAAGGTCTGATCACATTCAGCCCGCTTGCACAGGGACAGCTGACGGACCGCTATCTTCACGGTATTCCGGAAGACAGCCGTATCCGCACGGACGGAAGATTTCTGAAAGAAAGTATTCTGGACGAACACAGACTTGATCAGATCCGCAAACTCAATGATCTCGCTGCACAGCGCGGCGAAAAACTTGCAGATATGGCTCTTGCATGGCTTCTTCAGCACAGAGAAGTCACAAGCGTTCTGATCGGTGCATCTAAACCGCAGCAAATTCTTGATAACATTAAAGCAATCTCCTGCGCGCCGTTCACGGAAGAAGAGCTGAAACTGATTGATAAAATTTCCCAAAACTGATAAGATTTTCCCATTTTCTGTTTAGCCTTTCATCAGAATCACAAAGAGCCAACGTGCGGTGCTTTGAGCATCCTCGCGTTGGCTTTCCAGTAATATCAGTATATCCTATTATTTGCTAATTTCCATAAAAAGATTCGCGGATAATATCAATGCAGTATTGATACCTGACGGTTATAAGAGATATAATGAGTATTATCATATTGCGTAAACATCCCCAAAAGACAAGGAGAAAAATTATGTGGAAAACAAAATCATCATCCAAACTCGCCGCTGCATCCGCAGCTCTGCTTGCCTCACTCATCACCGCCCCTCCGGCTATTGTCCAGGCGCAGGACGAAGCCATCCGGGTTGACCTTCAGGCTGTCACTGTGGACGGCAGCTGGAACAATTACCAGCTGAACATCAATACTTATGCCTACTGCCCGATTACACTGGAAGAAAACGGACATCTGGACGTCAGTGTTCAGTCTTATTTTAGCTCCCTCCACTATATCTATCTGCTCGACAAAGACTATGCCACCGTAGGATATACTTCTGTTTACGGAAAAGGTGCCGCCTCACCCGTCACTACGGATTTTTCCTATGATCTGACTGCCGGTCAGTATTATATCCGGATGGAATCACGGAACGACTGCAGCGGTCCTTTCTCTGTCAAAGCATCTTTCACTCCGTCATCCGTCGCCAACCCGGAGGGAGGCAACAGTTTCCAGACAGCCGCTCCCTGCAATGATGCACCCGTGAACGGTTTTCTTTCTTCTGATGTCATCAACGACTGGTCTTCAACTATTCTTGCCAACGGTTCCCAGAACTGTGCAGATTACTATGTGTATCAGGTTGAAAGCGATGGCTCTTACACTGTTCATCTTTCTCCGATTAATCCTGATGCAAGAATTACCTGTGAGATTTTTGACTCATTCTATCAGTCAGTAAGCAAAATGTATTATCCCGGCGTGGAGTCTTATGACCTGAAAGCCGGCACTTACTATTTCTGTGTTGCCTCCAATGACACACTCTGCGGAGACTATCTCCTGCAGATCGATGCGCCTGATATGCCTGCTGAATCTGCTGCCGGAGAAGTGCTCGCCGCTCAGAGTGAAGAATACTCCATTCATACGGGAGAGAGCGTAGCTTTAGGCAACGGAACGCCTCTCACCTGGGGCAGCTCCAATCCCCAGATTGCCGTGGTATCCCAGGACGGTGTGGTGTTCGGCATGTCAGTCGGAACCGTATGGGTATCAGCAATAGACACGGCAACTTCTTCCATGAAATTGTATCAAATTACGGTATCATAAAATCCAGATCACGCATTCAAATGCCGGAGGAAATTCTCATTCATAAAAGCAGTGAAAAACTCCATCTTCCGGCAGACTGAATTCCATAATAAAAGAAGCTGCCCACAAATCTCTGTGCGGCAGCTCCTTTTCAGATTAATCCAACTTATTTTTCTGCTTCGATTACTTCCTGATACATCTGGTCAAAAACAGCACTATCTTTTATTACATTCAGCATATTCATAGCAGATCTCTGTAAATCTCCCAGACACATTTCTTCTCCTTCATCTAAAGCAGCAAGAATACTCTGCTCACTGCTTCCCGGCATTTCATTGTCATTACCTGCATACATCATAACACCCTGTACATTTTTATCTTTATTTACGCCGTATACAGTATTCATAGCATACCAGTCCGTCATAACAAAACCGTCAAATCCCCACTCATTCCGAAGGATCTCCGTCAGCAATCCATAATGTTCAAATGTAGCATAGCCATCTACCATATTGTAAGAAGACATGACACAATCCGGTTTTGCAGTTCTTACAGCAATTTCAAAACCTTTCAGGTAAATTTCTCTTGCCGCCCGTTCTGAAACCACGGAGTTTGTCCCCTGACGTTCATTTTCCTGACTGTTAAACGCAAAATGTTTCACGGTTACACCAACACCTGAAAGACTTCCATCCTCATTTGTCTGAACACCTTTTGTCATCGCTGCTGCTGTCATACCAGTGATCAACGGATCTTCTGAGTAATATTCAAAATTACGGCCGCAAAGAGGATTTCTGTGAATATTCATACCCGGTGCCAGCCATGTAGTTACACCATATTCAAGCATCTCTACTTTTACAGCATCGCCCACTTCACGAACCACCTCAGGATCCCATGTCTGCGCTAACAGTGTTCCAATTGGCATCGCTGTACAATACTGGTAATATGTATCGGAAGAATAGAGTTCTTTTTCTCCTGACAGAGCGTTCTGATAAGAGGCCTCATCAGTAACATCGGCCGGTACATACTCTCCATCATCCTGCATAAAGTAATAAGATGTTTCCGCGTTATAGGCATCTTCCGCATTTACTTTTTCATATTTCACATAGCTGGGGGTAATTCGCAGCCCTGCAGGTCCATCTGCATACACAATATTCGGGATATAACGGGAAGCATACAGATTCTTTGTAGATTCTCCGGCTGCTCCTTCCACAGTTTTTGCTTCGTTTCTAATAACAGCCCCCTGTTCCTTGGAAACTCCAGGTTTTCGTTCCATGCGTGTGCAGAACATTACATTTTCACTCGGAATTACATACCTGCCCCATCATTATTTTTCTCTCAAAGAACAGGAATGCATTTCTCTGTTACAGCAAATAGTGTCAGAATATAAATAATACAGTTATTCAGAAATGCCCCCGGCATTCTCACTGCAAGATGCGCAGGCGACTATATCAGATGGAGGATTATGTTCCACCGCTGATACTGATTTGTTTCTCACCGCCTGCAAAGGGGGAGTCAATCTCAGGGTTATCTCATATCTGATATAAAACAAGAGCGATAAGCCTGATTTATAAGCTCGTCGCCCTTTATTTCGCCCTTTACTATCATAGAGATCTTATTTACTGAGTTTTTCTCTTGGATTTTATCCCACCAGATGAAGCATCTCAATCAGGAAAATCCAGCTGAATCCGTAGAATGTCACGACTGCTACCAGGTCGTTGATTGTAGTAATCAGAGGACCGGACGCTACGGCCGGATCAATGTTGATCTTTTTGAAAAACAGCGGAATCAGTGTACCTACCGCACTGGAAATCACCATGGCCAGCAACAGCGCACAGCCGATGCAGGCTGAAACCGCATAGGCAAACATCAGAGTTTTGCCTTTCACCAGCCAGATATACAGGCCAATCAGTGCAAATGCCAGCACTCCCAGAACACTTCCGTTACAGAAACCGATGCGCATCTCCTTTGCCACCAGCTCCCGCTTCTGCTTGCCTGTCAGCGTCTCATCCATCAGCACACGGATCGTCACAGCCAGAGACTGCGTACCTACGTTTCCTGCCATATCAAGGATCAGTGACTGGAATGTCATAATAATGGGCAGTGATACCACCACCGTCTCAAATATACCAACTACAGAAGATACCAGCATACCGAGTCCCAGCAGGATAATCAGCCAGGGCATACGCTTTTTCATACTTTCTTTCAGCGGTTCTTTCAGATCTTCCTCTGCTGTCAGACCAGCCAGCATGGCGTAATCTTCGCCCATCTCGTCATCCACCAGATCGATGATGTTGGAGGATGTGATAACGCCCAGGAGACGGTTATCATTATCCAGTACGGGGATAAAATCCTCAGAATAAGCTTTCAGTTCTTCAATACAGTCATCAATATCCTCTTCCGCATACACATACGGATAGGATGTAACAATCAGATCCTCCAGGCGGTTATCCTGGCGCGCCACAATCAGGTCTTTCAGATCAATGGCACCGTAAAATTTCTGCTTGTCCGTCACCACAAAAAGCGTGGAAATATTGTCATTTTTGGCCGCCTGCTCAATCAGGCTGCTCATGGCCTGCTTCACTGTCAGATTTTCGCGGATAATAATACAGTTGGTCGTCATGCGACTGCCGATCTCATCCTCATCGAAAGATGCAATCATCTCAATATCGTGACGCACATCATCATCAATCAGCTCAATCAGCAGCTTTTTCTTTGCCTTGTCAATCCTCTGAAGCACGTCTGCCAGCGAATCGGTCTCCATCTTGGACAGGATCGCCGCCGCCTTCTTGACATCCATCTCCTCCAGATACTCCGCAACATTATCAGCTTCGGTATACTCAAAAATATCTGAGAGCGTTTCCAGATCCAGGATCCGGTACAGCTTGCACCGCTCCTGCACTGTCAGCTGAGGCAGTACATCCGCCAAATCGTTCTCATGATAATCCTGAAGTCTGCTGGCCATGACAGCCGGAGACGCATTGCTTCGGATTGTGTTCAGGATCTCCTGCGAGTAATCCTGTACTCTCTTTTCCATCCTATTTTCCTCCATTCTTCCTCCATTCTCACCACATGATCCGCACCATGCAGCATTTTCATTCATTCCTTTCAGAAATTTGGAACCTCACAGGACAGTAAAATGCACACCAAAAAGAAGCAGGAATACCTGCTGCCATCTGCTGTTATTTTACCGTGGGAATCCATAGGATAAGAAAAAGATATGACTAAAACAGAAGCAGATCGCTGCTGATCTCATATGCCTTATCTGTCCCCCATCCTATGCTGCTACTTCGCCCATGAGAATCGCAACTATCCATTCTGTTCACCTGCCTTTTTTGAAATCATTTACAATTTATTTTAAACGCTTTCCCTTAAAAAATCAATCAGAAATTTGTCCCAGAATGATGTGAATCAGCATTTTATCCAGCATGATCGTCCTGTTCCACGGATTGATGATCACACCCTCAATTCCTTCGGCCTCCAGCGCCGAGCGGTACGTCTGTTCCATGTCTGCCAAAAATGTGGACATGACGCTTCCGCTCCCTTTCAGCTCTTCTTCAAAGCTGGTAAATGCCATCCACCAGCGCCTGCCATCTGCGCTCTGCACAGTCTGGATGGCAATTCTGCCATCGCCCGCGGGAGGCTCCACAGCAATCACAAACTGTCCGTTCTCTTTCATTCTCCGGCGCAGCACCGTCAGCACATGCGCGAGAAACTCCTGGGATGCTTCCTGCTGCAGCAGCGCAATGGATTCTTCTATTTTTTCATTTCCTATCAATCCCTGATCTGTATTTTTATGATCTGTACATTTTTTCTCTGTCATATGAGATTCATCCTTTCCTCTATCTGCACACCTGATGCAGTCAAATGTTTATTCTCATTCCCCACCTGCTGCTTATATTACTTTCCGCAATTGAAACAGGGGACTTACCTGTTTCGGTTAAACCGGACTTTTCCAGCAATTTTTCATAATACCATTTTCTGCCTGATACTCAGACAGTATCACATAAACTCCGTGCACGAATGCCTTGGCATTCTTGCTTTCATACATCGCATCTTTCCACTGATAATTGCATATACATTTTTTGTATGATAAGATAATCTTGTTGTCAAAAATATCTCAAAAGAGGAAAGGGAAAAGAAAATGTTAGAAAAACTCTTCAAACTGTCCGAAAACAAAACGGACGCCAAAACAGAAATTCTGGCAGGCATTACGACATTCATGACAATGGCGTATATATTGGCAGTTAACCCCAATATCCTGTCAGCAACCGGCATGGACTCCGGTGCTGTCTTTACCGCCACCGCTCTGGCTGCCCTCATCGGAACACTGATGATGGCTCTCTTCGCAAACTATCCGTTTGCTCTTGCACCAGGTATGGGACTGAATGCTTACTTCGCCTACACGGTTGTACTGGGTATGGGATACAGCTGGCAGTTCGCACTGACCGCCGTATTCGCAGAAGGTATCATCTTTATCCTTCTCTCCCTCACCAGCGTGCGTGAAGCAATCTTCAACGCGATCCCGAAAAACCTGAAATCCGCTGTCAGCGTTGGTATCGGTCTTTTCATCGCATTCGTAGGCCTGCAGAACGCCAACATCGTAACCGGCGGTTCCACACTGCTGCAGCTGTTCTCTCTCGATGGCTACAATGCCGCCAAAGGAGTAGAAGCTACGTTCAATGACGTCGGCATCACCGTAATTCTGGCTCTGGCAGGTATCATTATCACCGGTATTCTCGTTGTAAAAAAAGTAAAGGGAAATATCCTGTGGGGCATCCTGATCACCTGGGCTCTGGGCATCATCTGCCAGTTTGCCGGCATCTATATTCCCAATCCGGCTATCGGCTTCTACAGCCTGCTGCCTGATTTCAGCAATGGTCTGGCAATTCCGAGCCTTGCCCCGGTATTTGGAAAACTTCAGTTTGACGGGATCCTCTCTCTGGATTTTGTTGTAATCCTGTTTGCTTTCCTGTTCGTTGACCTTTTTGATACACTTGGTACACTGGTTGGCGTATCATCCAAGGCGGATATGCTGGACAAAGACGGCAAACTGCCCCACATCAAGGGTGCGCTCCTGGCAGATGCTGTAGCTACTACCGTAGGCGCTGTACTGGGAACTTCCACCACCACGACTTTCGTAGAAAGCGCTTCCGGCGTATCTGAGGGCGGAAGAACAGGCCTGACCGCTGTAACAACAGCAATCTTATTCGGTCTGTCTCTGTTCCTGTCACCGATTTTCCTGGCAATTCCTTCATTTGCCACAGCGCCGGCTCTGATTATTGTAGGACTGTACATGCTCAGCAACGTCATCAGCATCGACTTTAGCGATATGGCTGAAGCAATTCCCTGCTATGTATGCATCATCGCTATGCCATTCTTCTACAGTATTTCCGAGGGTATCTCTATGGGAATCATCACTTACGTGGTCATCAACCTGATCACCGGTAAGACAAAAGAAAAGAAGGTCAGCCCTCTGATGTATGTGTTGGCTGTATTATTTATCCTGAAATATATCTTCCTATAAGAGCCGGTACACGTTTGAAAAAGGCTTTTTGACAACAGAAGTTCACTTTCAAACGATGCACAGGATTGCAGAGGTGTTACATACAAAAACGGATGCCTTCCCGCACACTGCAGGGGGGCGTCCATTTTTCATGCAAAGCATATTTCTCAAGTTATGAAATATTTTTATTCTTCGGCTGATAGCGCATATCTGAAACATTGTAGACTGTGATAAAAGCCTGCGGATCTTCTCTGTTCATATAATTCATCAGTTTCTGATACTCACTTTTATCTACAATCGTAATAATTTCATTCCGTTTTTCCATGTTGTAGGCACCAATCGCTTCATAAACCGTCGCGCCGCTGTGCAGTTCATGGATAATAAACTGCCGCAGTTTTTCTTCTTTCCTGGTTATGATACAAACGCGGCGCTTGATATTATGGTCAAAAATAAAATGATCAAGCACAATGCCGTTAAAATACGTTCCGAGAATACTTAGCACCACTGTTTTTTTGTCATATACCAGCGCTGCGGAAAGCGCCACGCACATGCCGGAAAGCGACATGGCACGACCAAGTTCCATGTGCAGATACCGGTTCATAATCTTCGCCACAATATCCAGGCCACCGGAAGATGCATTCCGGTTAAACAGAATACTCAGCCCCACACTGACCACCAGGGTATAGCAGAGTACATCCAGTTCCTGACTCCCTGTCATGGAAGCGAAATCCGGAAATATCTGTTCAAAGATCCCCAGAAAAAACGGCAGCATAATGCTGGTATAGACTGTTTTCACACCAAACTCTCTTCCGCACGTAAAAAATCCGATGATCAGCAACACTACATTCAGGATCATCGTAATCGCCGACAGGGACAGCGGCACAAAATTCACCAGCACAATACCCAGACCTGAGATACTGCTGACAGAGGCATGGCTCGGTGCCAGGAAAAAATAAACAGCCGCCGCAATAATAGCCACCGCAATTGTTAAAATCACGGTTTCTTTAAAAACTCCCTCATAACTCCACTTTTTCTTCATTTGTTCTGTTTCCCTTATTTTTATCTAATGATTTGCTTTCCCGGATCATGTTTAAAAAGATTTTCGAAGATTGAGGATCCCGGCCCCTTGCGTTCGAAATCATCGGATGTCCCACCGCTTTCCTGCCGTATGGCATCATCTTTTCTGCTTCTGTATTAATGGCGGAATGTAATTTCGCCCGTCTCATAATTCATCGCATCGACAATCGCCAGTGACTCCACCTGGACTCCCTGTGAGCGGATCATGTCTCCGCCTCTCTGGAAACCTTTTTCAACAGCGATACCTACGCCCTCTACGGTGGCCCCTGCACTGCGGATCAGATCAATCAGCCCCAGTACCGCACATCCGTTAGCCAGAAAATCATCAATAATCAGCACATGGTCTTCCGGACTGAGGAATTTCTTCGCTACGATGACATCATAGATCTTTTTATGGGTAAAAGACTCAATCTTTGTTGTGTACATTTCACCATCCAGATTAATGCTTTTTGCTTTTTTGGCAAACACGACAGGAACATGAAAATGCTGCGCTACAATACAGGCTATTCCAATACCGGATGCCTCAATCGTCAGAATTTTTGTGATATGCTTATCTGCAAACAGCCGCTTAAATTCTTTTCCCATTTCATTAAATAATTCCACATCCATCTGATGATTCAGAAAGCTGTCCACCTTCAGTACATTTCCCTGTTTTACCGTCCCGTCTTTGCGTATTCTTTCTTCTAAAAGTTCCATCGTGCAGCATCCTCCTCTTTTGCCTGTGCATCAGCATTTCGCTGACTGTTTTTTGTCTCAAGTATACCTTATTTTATGCCGGAACAAAAGCCCTTTTTCATTTCACAATTCACTGCTTTTCCCAGTCTCTGATATTTCCAGAAGTTCCTCCGGCCTGTCTATCAGATAATCCGGATGAAGGCTTTCCAGAAATGTCCTGTCACGAAATCCCCAAGAAACCAGAGTGCAGGCAAACTGTCCGTTCTGCCCGGTCTGATAATCCACCTCCGAATCCCCCACGTAGAGTGTATTCTCCAGACTGCCGCCCAGAAGCCGCACCGCTTCCAGAACTGAATCCGGCTCAGGTTTTCTCCTGATTTCTCCGGGACGGTCGCCCACTGCAATGTCGATACACTCTGAAAAATATTTCCGGCTCAGCTCCTTCACCGCACCGTCACCCTTGTTAGAGACAATCCCCATCCTGACATTTCTTTTTTTCAGTTCCCGCAGCGTCTCCATCATCCCGTCATATGGTCTGGTCTTAATCTGACAGTGTTCCTGATAATATGTTACATACTCCTGATAAATCTGCTCAAACTGCGGATTCTCCTCTCCCTGCGGCAGCAGACTGCCTATCAGCACTCTGGCTCCGTTTCCCAATGCCCTGCGCACTTCTTTTTCCTCTTTCCGCGAATAACCGTATCGCTGCAGCATATGATTGACACTGTCCATCAGATCATCCAGCGTATTCAGTAAGGTTCCGTCCATATCAAAAATAATCGTATCGTATCTCATCTTATTTCTCCTGTATTCATTTTTTACTACAGACCCAAAGTGTGCTTCACACACTCCGCAGGCCACTACTTCGACAGCACAGCTTTTGTTCCGTGCGCGAGCAGGCTGCGTATGCAGCATTTTCTTCTCTGCGAGCTGCGCATCCAGCCGGAGGCTTTTAATTTCACAGGACGCACTTTCCTGTGAAATTAAAAACTGCCGCAAATAACCGGTGCCGCCGCACCTGATTATTTCCGACAGTCTCATCACCGACAGCACTGCTGTCCTATCAGCGGAGATGGTGGGAGTCGAACCCACGCGCCCTTGCGGACCTATCGCATTTCGAGTGCGACCTCTTACGACCACTTGAGTACATCTCCGTACTTCACAGCGC
>CAKRNX010000011.1 GCA_934371475.1 uncultured Lachnospiraceae bacterium | reverse complement strand
GATCCGATAAAATCAATGTAACTGTTGCCATCTGCGTCATAAATGTAATCTTTATCTGCTTTTGTAATAAATCTGGGGGCCTCACCGATGGCTCCAAACGCCCGCACCGGACTGTTTACACCGCCCGGAATGCATGTGACTGCCCGCTCAAACAGTGCTTCTGACTTTGTCATTATCCAATTCTCCCTTCATCCATAAACCCTGCCAGCTCTTTTGCAAAATAGGTAATATAAATGCCCGCGCCTGCCCGGTAAGTGGAAGCCGCCATCTCGCAGATAATCCGATCCTCATCAATCCAGCCATTCGCTGCTGCGGCTTTGACCATTGCATATTCGCCGCTGACACTGTAAGCCGCCACCGGCAAATTAACCGCATTGACCACTTCACGCACAATATCCAGGTAAGACATGGCCGGTTTTACCATAATGATATCCGCTCCCTCTTTCACATCCAGCAGCGCCTCTTTCAGTCCCTCTCTTCTGTTGTGGAAATCCATCTGATAACTCTTGCGGTCGCCAAAGGCCGGCGCACTGTCTGCCGCATCGCGGAACGGGCCATAGAACGAAGACGCATACTTCACTGCATAGGACATGATCGGTGTCTCCACATGCCCCGCTGCATCCAGCTTCTCCCTGATGGCACGAATCCGGCCATCCATCATATCGGAAGGCGCTACCATATCTGCTCCCGCCTCTACATGGGAGAGTGCCGTTCTGGCAAGGAGTTCTAGTGTTTTGTCGTTATCCACATAATCACCGCACAGCACACCGCAATGGCCGTGGGAGGTATACTCACACATACACACATCTGTAATCAGATACATCTGCGGAAACTGCCTTCTGGCTTCCCGGAGTGCTCTCTGTACAATGCCGTCTTCCGCATATGCGCCGCTTCCTACTTCATCTTTTTTATCTGGAATGCCAAACAGCATAATCTTGTCCACACCTGCGTTCAGCAGCTCCTCCAGTTTATCGTTCATCCGGTCAATACTGTAGCGGTACTGTCCCGGCATAGAAGGGATCTCCTCTTTTATCTGGCTTCCTTCTGTCACAAACATGGGATAAATCAGGGATGATTTATCCATCCTGGTCTCCCGCACCATTCTGCGCAGTGTCTCTTTTCCTCTGATTCTTCTTGGTCTTACTGTTAAGTCCATGTTCCTCTTCCTCTCTTCTATCTCCCAGAGTCATTCTGACTCAGTGTTTCCAGCAGTTCTATCACTGCATCCATCGTGGCCTGTGCCGCCATCCATGTCTGCATTCCCATCGCATCAGCCGCAGCCCTCGTCTGCTTTCCGATGCACACCGCCTTTACCAGGGAATAATCCATCTCCCCTACAGCAGCTGCAAATCCTCTTACCGTAGATGCGCTGGTAAATACAGCATAATCGATTTTTCCATGTGTAAATTCTGCTTTTTCATCAATCACACCCAGTGGCTCATATCTGGTCTCATAAGTGGGAATGTCATCAATCTGTATATCCGGCACCCGTTCAAGAGCCTCCGTCAGCTCCCTGCTGCCTGACGCGGCTCTCGGAATCAGGATCCGCCCTCCGCTCCGGCAGCTCTCCGCCAGAGCCTTTCCCAGCGAAGCGGCATCATATGTCTCCGGTATCAGATCCGCCCGCAGGCCGTACTCCTGCAGTTTCCCGGCTGTGCCGCTGCCGATTGCGGCAAACTTGCTGCCCGCCAGTACACGGATATCCAGATCCTCATAAGACCTCAGCTCGTCAAAAAATACCCTAACACCCGTCGGACTGGTAAATACGACCCAATCATAAGTATTCTTCTGCATCGCTTCGTGCAGCCTGCCGCACGGATGAACGGGAACCGTGCAGATTGCCGGAAGCTCCAGCACCTCTGCTCCTTTCGAACGCAGTCTGGCCGCCATCTGCGAACTCAGCTCCTTCGGGCGCGTCACCAAGATCTTTTTTCCAAACAGCGGCAGCTTCTCATACCAGCCAAACCGATCCGCCAGACTGCAGACCTTCCCCACCACAATAATAGCAGGCGTTTCCACACCCTTCCTGTCCACCTCATCCTCCAGGCTTCCTACCGTGGCCACAATCCGCTTCTGTCCTGCCGTCGTCCCCTGCTGCAGTACAGCCGCCGGGGTATCTTGATCCATTCCGGCCAGAAGCAGTCCTCGGCAGATATCTCCAAGTGCTGTGACTCCCATCAGAAATACCAGTGTTCCGCCCGTGCGTACCAGAGCCTGAAAATCAATATTGTATTCCCGGCCGCTGCGCTTGTGTCCCGTCACAATATGCAGCGACGAGCAGAAATCCCGGTGCGTTACCGGAATTCCGTTATACGCCGGAACTGCCAGCGCGCTTGTCACTCCGGGCACCACCTCATAAGGGATACCATAGCTGCTCAAAAGCTCCAGTTCCTCGCCGCCCCTGCCGAACAGAAACGGATCTCCGCCTTTTAACCGCACCACTTTTTTCCCTTTCAGCGCCTGATCCACCAGCACCTGATTGATATTCTCCTGAGCCATCAGATGATTGCTGGCTCTTTTTCCCACATTGATGCGCTCGGCCTCCCGGGGGATCATGGCAAGCACGCCCTGACCAACCAGCGCATCATAGACTACCACATCGGCCTGCTCCAGCACATTTCTTCCTTTTAATGTAAACAGCCCCGGATCGCCCGGACCTGCACCTACCAGCCATACCTTGCCTGTCATCTGCTCATTCCTTTCTCTTCCAGTGGCTCATCCCGCAGACGGCGCGCCAGCTTGCGCCCTAGTTTTTCTGCCTCAACGGCCGGACCGCTGATCCTGCCCGTACGGGATATTCCCGTCTCTTCATCATAATATAAGCCCGTCAGCACTACCATTCCCTGCTCTGTCCGGGCATAGGCCGCCACCGGCGAACTGCAGCCGCCGTCAAGTTCACTCACAAATGCCCGCTCGCACATGGAAGCTGTCCGGGCCGCCTCATCATCATATCCGTCCAAAAAACTGTAATCTTCCCCTTTGCGCCCCTGCACCGCCAGCGTTCCCTGACCCGCTGCCGGGATCACTTCTTCCGTAGAAAAATAGCGGCTGATACGATGTTCCAGCCCCAGGCGCTTCAGCCCTGCTGCCGCCAGAATCAGTGCGCCGTACTCACCTTCCTCCAGCTTACGAAGTCTCGTCTGTAAATTGCCTCGCACCGGACGGAATATGGCATCCGGAAACAGCTTCCGCAGCTGCAGCATACGGCGTCTGCTGGAACATCCGATCGGAAGATGCGGATCCCTCTCCGACCCCCCCTCCGGCAATACCATCACATCTCTCGGATCTTCTCTTCTGGAAAAAGCCAGCAGCGGCAGTTCCTCCGATACTTCCATGGGCATATCCTTCAGACTGTGTACCGACAGATCGCTGCGCCCGTCAAGCAGCGCCCGGTCCAGTTCTTTCACAAACAGCCCTTTTCCGCCTACCTGATCCAAGGTGCGGTCCAGTATTTTGTCTCCTGTGGTTTTCATGGTCAGCAGTTCCACCGTCATCCCGGGATGATTCTGCCTGATATAATCCATCACCATTTCACTCTGAATGACTGCCAGCCGGCTCTCCCGGCTGCCGATCCTTACTCTGTCTCTCAACTTTCTCCTCCTGCCATGCCGTATACCTTTTCCATTCCCTGCACACATTCCCGGAATGCATTTTCGGAAATCTCATCCCTGAGTCCGAACAGAAGTTTGTTCATCATGCGGGACGCGGCACCGTCAATCTGCGCTTCCAGTTCCTGCTCCTGCACCTGCCCCAGAGGCAGATCTTTCAACACTTTTGTCAGCCTCAGATCCAGGTCTCTGGCCGCCAGCTCCTTCAGTTTCTGTATACGGGCGATCACATCCCGCCCTTCATACCAGTCAAAAAATTCCTGCTCCTGTTCCAGCAGGATCCCCTCTGCCCTCGCAATATTCTCTTTTACTCTGTCGCTGCGCACATCGACCTGAAAATAATCAATATCATATACTGCAATATTCGGGATCTCCGCCACTGAAGGTTCAATATCCCTCGGTACAGCCAGATCAATCAGTGTCATCGGGTGATCCGTGCCGGCTGCACGCACCTCATCCGCACGCAGTGTATAGTTGGGGCTTGACGTAGCACTGACTACCAGATCGCACTGCTTAAACAGTTCCATTCTGTCCCCGTAATTAATTCTCTTACATTCCGGCGGAATATCTACGATACCGCTGCGGTACTGCCGCACCGTCACAGTTACATCCGCGCCGTGCTGCTGCAGTGTGGACGCCGTCAGTCTGCCCATAGCCCCGTTTCCGATGACCATACACTTTTTTCCTGCTACATCATATCCCTGTTCTCCCAGCACTTCCAGCGCCTGGTGAATTACAGACTGACTGGCCGTGGAAAGTACCACCTCGGTCTTCACCTTTTTGCCCGCGGTGACTGCCATCCGAAACAGCACTTCCAGTACATTGTCCGTCATATAATGCTCCCTGGCGAAACTCTGGGCTTCCTTTACCTGGGTAATAATCTGGTCTTCTCCCAGGATCCTCGACTCCAGACCGCAGGAAAGCCGGAACAGATGAGATACTGCCTCCCTGCCGTCCCGGCACACAAAGTATTTTTCATATTTCTCTTCAGACACCTTCTTGATGCTGCATAACTCACTGACCAGCGAAACCTCAGCGTCTTCTTTGATGCTGATCCATAATTCCATTCTGTTGCAGGTGGAAAGAATAATGCAGCCTTCCACCCCTTTTAACGTCTTGACATATTCAAATGCGGACTCTATCCCCTTTTTGGTAAAGGAAAAGATACTTCTTACATCGATCCCCGCTCTGCTGTGGTCGATCCCGACCATCTGTATACTCATAGTGTTTCTCCTGTCTCTTTTTCTTCTGCTGTTATGCTTCCAGAATACCAAGTTCCTCTGCCAGCCGGCACAGCTCCTGGTTTTTCCGATTCATCCCGCCATATTCTCTCAGGCAGCAGATTACTCTGCTGCACCGGCTCATACGCTCCCGCGCTTTCCGGTACGTCTCATCGCTGACAGGCTCAAATGCCTTCTCGGAAATGACTTCCCCTGCCAGATATCTTGCGGCATGAAAATCAATGTCATTCTCCTGAAGAATCCCTGTCACGAACGGGATACCCTCCCTCTGCAGCCTGCGGTACACCGGTATGCCACTGCCGCCGCCCGCAATCACAAACACCTGCGCTTCTCCTTCCGGCACAGGAAGTTCCATGCAGCCAAAATCCGCATCATACGCTCCCTCTGTGATACCGTACAGTTCCCTGATATATCCGGATGTAAAAATCTCCTCCGGTGTGCCATAGCGGGCGATACGCTCACCCCTGACACAGATAATCTTATCTGAAATCTTCTGCGCCAGATCCAGCTCATGCAGCGACATAATCACCGCTACCTGCCTTTCCCTGACCATCTTTTTCAGGATCCCCAGAAACTCCAGCTTGTGCTTTACATCCAGAAAGGAGGTCGGCTCATCCAGAATAATCAGTTCCGGTTCCTGGCAGATCGCCCGGGCTAACAGGATCCTCTGCCGCTGTCCATCGCTGATCGCGGTAAAATCCCGGTCCATCAAATCCAGAGCATGCACCATTTCCAGAGCACTGCGCACTTTCTCCCTGTCCTCAGCCGTCAAAATTCCAAGGCTCCCCGTATAGGGATATCTGCCGGTTCCTACCACATCGCCGCAGGTCATCAGCTCGGGCTGGATCCGTTCTGTCAGCACTACCGCCTGTTTTTTTGCCACCTCTTTGCCGGACATTCTGGTCAGTTCCTTCTGATCCAGCCATACCTTTCCGCCAATCAGCTGCAGCTGTCTTGTAATACTCTTGAGAATGGTCGATTTTCCGGCTCCGTTGGGACCGATCAGCGTCAGGATCTCCCCCCGGTTCAGTTCTATTTTAATATCTCTGATCAGCGGTTTTCCCTGATACCCCACTGTCATCTTGTCTGCATAAAAGAAATAATCACTCATAATTATATCGTCTTCTGTCTCCGTATCATGATCATAATGACTACCGGCGCTCCGAATACTGCAGTCACGGAACTGATGCTCAGCTCTGTGGGAGCAAACACTGTCCTTGCGATCAGATCACAGAACAGGCAGAACACGCCACCGCCCAGGAAACACGCCGGTATCACCAAAATCGGTTTTGAAGTTTTCAGCACATTTTTTACCAGATGCGGCACCGCGATGCCCACAAAAGAAATCGGTCCTGCAAAAGCCGTGACACAGGCGGACAGCACACTGGAAAGCAGGATCAGCAGCACCCGGAACATTTTAATATTGACTCCCATGTTTCTGGCATACACTTCTCCGAGCTGAAATGCTCCGATCGGCTTTGACATGAAAAACACAGTCAGAACAGATACCAGTACGATCGCTGCCATCACCGCCACATTGCTCCAGGTCGTTCCGGAAAAACTTCCCATAGACCAGTTATGCAGATTGACGATATTGGAGTCGTCCGCAAATGTCACAACAAAATCTGTGACCGCCGAACAGATATAGCCGATCATCACACCGCTGATCACCAGAATTGACATTTTGTTGACCTTTCTGGATATCAGCAGCACAAATCCCATAGACAGCATGGAACCCACGAACGCTGACAGCACCAGCGCACCGGAACTGACCACAATGCCCTTTCCCAGCAGAAAAATCATTGTCAGAGCCACTACCAGCTTTGCTCCGGAAGAAATACCCAGAACAAAAGGACCCGCAATGGGATTATGAAAAAATGTCTGCAGCAGAAATCCGGATACGGAAAGCGCTCCTCCAAGAATCGCCGCCGCCAGGATCCTGGGCAGACGGATCTGCCAGATAATATTCCGGGCTGTCTCATCTCCCCCTCCGCGGAAAATCACAGAAAAGATATCCGTCACAGAAAGTGAAATACTGCCCGAATTGATATTCCAGATGATCAGCAGAAAAAGGATCCCCGTCAGTGCGGCAAACACCAGGATGCTGCGCCTGATCCTTTTTTCCTGGAACTGATCAGAAAACGTCTCCGTCACGTTCATTTCCTCCTCTCTCCATCTTTTATCTTAGAGTGCATTTGAAAAAGTCTATTTGTAAGCTGTGCATTTCAGTTTGTGAACATGGTTTTCCAAACACGCTATTTTATTTCAGCCGGTACATATATGTGGTGCGATCCAGCGCCTCATCGTCCGATGTGAGGATCGTGTGAATATCTACAATCATATCAGCCAGCCCCGTAGACTTCTGAAACAGGTTCTGAGTCGTACACCAGGCGTGCCCTTCCTTTACCGCTTTAAAGTCTGCGAGCAGCGGACTTTTCTGAAGAAGCGCATCCATTCCGTCCAGTTCGCCGTCAATCGTGCTGTTATAAATAATGTAATCCGCATCCTTAGCTCCGGCATAAAACTCCTCCATCTGCATATTCATGGTGGACAATGCCGTATCATCCGCGGCAAGATCATGGAAGATGTAGGTTCCGCCTGCCATCTCAATCATTTTGGATACATAATCATTGGCTTTGCGCACATTGGCATAGCCATTGGTACTGATGTAGAAAAACGCCACTGTCTTGCCTGTATGGTCGTCCGTCAGCACATCCTGAAGCTTCTCAATCTGCTGTGAAAACAGTGTCTCCGCCTCCTGTTCCTTTCCGAGAAGCACCGCATACAGTTTCATCCATTCCGTCCGCCCCAGAGGATGTTCTTCATAGCTGGAGTGCTCTACCAGTACCGGGATGCCGAACTCTTCAAGCTTCTCCTTCACCTCAGGGGAATGGTAAATCATCGTGGACTCTATCGCCAGCCCGCATTTCTCCGACACAATCAGCTCATAATCCGGTGCACTGTATTTTCCGGCATAGATAATGCTGCCATTCTCCATAGCCTCCTTTGCCTCTTCCACATACCATTTTTCCGGCCTTGTTCCCGAAAGCCTGATCGCATCCATGCCGTCGATTGCCGCAAAAAAATCCATAGCAGATGTCGCTACCAGATAAATATTGCTGACCGGCTGCTGCAGCACTGTGATATCTTCATCTAATCCATCCGGTGTCTCCATGCCTTCCGGTACTACAAGAAACTGATCCCCGTCTGTGATAGAGATCAGTGCATAGCCGCCCTGATAATAATCCACTGAAAACTGCGTTGCATACTGCAGTTCCATACTGTGATCGTACGCCAGGCCCGGCAATTCCTGGGCTCCCTGTGCCATTTGTGAAAAAATCAGCATGCAAAAACTGATCATCAATACTTTTATCCCGCTTTTCTTTTTCATTTTTCTTCTCCTATCTCAAGAATATCCCGCTACTCTCGCTGCGAGGTGCGCGTCATGCATCTGCTTCCCGCCACCTATAGAGATGGAAGTCACTTTCCCATCTGATGTACAATTTTCAGACATCACACATCCCTCTGTCCTCCTTTCACGTTCCGCAATCATGAGAAGAGAACATCCGAAGTGCCGTGTCCTGTCAAAGAGAGTCCCGACTCGGTATCTTCATAATTCTTTTCTGATAGAAAAAGGCTGCCGTAAAATGATCATCTTACACAGCCTTGCTCTTCCTATTATAATGACCTGGCATCCATACCTGTAATTCTCTCTGTCTGCAGGTATCGCTTCAATCCTTACAGCTTGTTTTAAAATACCATACTTTCCTGATGATTGCAATAACCTGCATCACTCAATCCCACATGATTTTACAGTCCGGCCGACATCCGGACATAGAGTTGCATTCAGTTTCTTCTATGTTTGAAATTAAGCTTGAATCTTTCCCTTGTGCATGTTATATTATTGACGAATTAATTTTTTTGTAACTATATTAACATTTCTTAATTTTTTTGTAATCAGTCAGTGATCCTGATTGTGTCTAAAACAGGCTCCCGACTACATTACATGCAGGTTTAATTATGTGGAATGAAAAAACAGAACAGTTAACACAGCGCCGTCTGCTTCACCGGCAGGGCGGCGGCGAAAAAAGGATCCAGAAGCAGCATGAAAGCGGCAAGCTTACCGTCTGGGAGCGTCTGGACATCCTGCTGGATCCCGGATCTTTTATTGAATTAAATGGATGCATGGCCACAGATGCCAGTGCTTCCTCATTTGGCAGCAAGGGAACCTTCCCCGGAGATGGCGTCGTAACCGGATGGGGAACAGTGGACGGCCGCCAGGTCTGCGTGGCTGCTGAAGATTTTACCGTCATAGGCGGCACCTTGGGCGTTACCCATGCCCGCAAAATTGTCAAACTACAGGAACTGGCTCTTCAGATGGAAGTACCTGTGATCTTTTTAAACGACAGCGGCGGCGCGAGGATCGAAGAAGGCATCAATGCCCTCAGCGGCTATGGTGAAATCTTCCGCAATCATGTAGAAGCCTCCGGCCGGATCCCTCAGATCTGTGCAATCCTGGGGCCCTGCTCCGGCGGTGCCTGCTACTCCCCCGCTCTGTGCGATTTCATTTTCTGTGTCAGTGACATCAGCAAAATGTTTATCACCGGACCGGCTGTTGTTGAGTCCGTACTCGGCTCCCGCCCTACACTGGAGGAACTGGGCGGTGCCAAGATGCACAGTGAGACGAGCGGCGTCGTCCACGCCCTCTATAATGATGAGGCATCCTGCCTGCGCGGGATCCGTACGCTGCTCTCCTATCTCCCGTCCAGTTACAGACAGCTGCCACCGGCGCTCTCATCCGAAACTGCCGGACAGTTCCCGACCCCGACGCCTGTTCCTTTCCAGGAACTTGTGCCGGATAACACCCGCAAGGCCTACGATATGCACCGGGTGATTGAACAGATCGCCGATCCCGTACCTCTGTTTGAGATCCAGAAGCACTTTGCTCCCAACGCTATCACCGGCTTCGCCTACATAAACGGCGTTGTCACCGGCATTGTAGCCAATCAGCCCCAGTATCTTGGCGGTGCACTGGACTGCGATGCTTCCGACAAAATTGCACGCTTCATCCGCTTCTGCGACTGTTTCCATATTCAGTTGCTGACTCTGGTGGATGTGCCCGCATTCTTCCCCGGAAAGGAACAGGAACAGAAAGGAATTATCCGCCACGGAGCCAAGATCCTTTACGCCTATGCGGAGGCACGCGTTCCCAAGATCACTCTGCTGATGCGCAAGGCTTACGGCGGTGCCTATATCGCCATGAACAGTAAAACGCTGGGGGCAGATCTCGTCTACGCATGGCCCATCGCAGAGATCGCGGTTATGGGAGCCGAGGGCGCGGTAAGTATTCTCTATAAAAAGCAGCTTGCCTCCTCTTCCAGTCCTGACGAAGAGTTCCAGAGGCTGCGCCGGGAATACGAAGACAGCTTCCTCAATCCCGATATCGCCGAATCCAAAGGATTTGTGGATGAGGTAATCCTTCCCGAAGAAACAAGGGATAAATTAGCATCCGGATTTGCATTCCTCGGACAGCGGCTTTCACCGGACCGGATCTTATCCGAACCGATGCGGCACGGTAATATACCTCTATAACGTAATTCAGGAGAACTGACATGATTTTTTCAACGTACCAATTTATTTTTCTTTTCCTGCCGGTTACATTTTCTGTTTATTTCTTCTTAAACCATTTCCGGCAGTATTCGATCGCCAAAATCTGGCTGATCACCGCCTCCTTTTATTTCTATGCGCAGGGCAGCCCTGCCTTCTTCCCGTTCTTTCTCGGAAGCGTGGTCGGCAACTACATCATCGGCACTACCATGTCCAGGATGGAGGGCAATCAGGGGATTCAGCGTAAGCTGCTGCTGGCCATCGGCCTTGCCGGCAACATCGGACTGCTCGGCTACTATAAGTACACCGATTTCTTTATTGAAAATTACAACCTGCTGACCGGCAGCGACTATGCGCTGAAACATATCGCACTGCCTATCGGTATTTCTTTCTTTACGTTCCAGCTGATCGCATTTCTGGTGGACTCCTACCGGGGAGAAACCAAACAGTATGATATCATTAACTATCTGCTGTTCATCACATTCTTCCCGCAGCTGATTGTAGGTCCCATCATTCACCACGGTGAGATCGTGCCCCAGTTTGAACATGAAGAAAATCTGAAGCTCAATTATGACAACATTGCAAAAGGGCTGTTCCTGTTCGCAATCGGCTGCGCTAAAAAAATCATGCTGGCCGACCCCATGACCACGAACGCCCAGAGCTTTTTCAACAATATTCCCGCCAATCCGGATCTGCTGCTCACCTGGTTTTCTTCCATTGAGTATACGATCTCCTATTATTTTGATCTGTCCGGCTATGCGGACATGGCCATTGGTCTGGGTCTGATGTTTAATATCCACATCCCCCAGAACTTTGATTCTCCCTACAAGGCAAGGAACTTCCAGGACTACTGGAGAAGATGGCACATGACCCTCTCCCGTTTCCTGAGCAACTATATTTTCCGCTCTGTTTACAAACACGGAAGCAAATGGCGCAATTACTATGTAGCCACTATGGTAACTTTCTTCGTATCCGGTTTCTGGCACGGAGCCGGCTGGACTTTCGTTGTCTGGGGTATCGTCAACGGAGTCTTCGTCTGCACGGCCTCCTGGATGAAGCGGAAGGGCTACAAATTCCCGGCCTGGATTGCCTATCCGCTGACAGCGCTCGGAGTAATTCTGGCCCGCGTACTTTTCGTCGCCAACACCTTCACCGATGCATGGACCGTCTACAAAGGTATGCTCAATTTCTCGTCGCTGGGATCCGGACTGTCCGGTATGATAACTTCCTTCCTGAATTTTGCTAAATGGCACAAGTCCAGCGGACTGATCCTCGTGATCGGAATTATCATCTGCTGGTTCCTGCCCAGTTCCAAGAAGATGACAGAAAAGTTCAAAGCCAATATCTGGACTGCGCTCTACGCAGGTATATTGCTGCTACTGTGCGTGATGCAGATGAATAAGGTCGTACAGTTCCTGTACTTCCAGTTTTAACAGGAGACATCATTATGAAAAGCAAACATTGGATCGCCGTATTTCTGCTTCTTTTCTTTATCGGCATAGGCGGATTTATGGCACTGAACTACTATGTAGACCCTACGGATTATTTCTCCGTGAGCAAGAATAAAGAATCCTACAGCTCCAACAACTACACCCGCGCCATCAAGTCAGAATATCTGGCAAAAAATCCGGACAAATTTGACGCTGTGGTCATGTCCGGATCCAAAGGCGGCGTACTCAGCACAGATCTTCTGACTCAGTATACCGGAAAACGCTACTATAACTTTTTCTTCAATGTAGGAAACTTTTCCGACTATTACAAATACTCCAAATTTCTGATCGAAAACACAAATATTTCTGAAATCACGCTCCACCTGAGCAGCTTTGAAGTCACAAGTTTCTCCAAAGAAGGCAGCGGCGTCCCGGCCTATGAAGTCCCTGCCATCCTCACCGGAAACAAATGGGAGGAATTGACCGAGCATCTGAGCTACCTGATGACCGATGTCAGCACAACCATGAAAGCGCTGATCAACAACGAACCGGATCCCATTTCTGTAGACATGGCTACCGGCCAGCGGAACTGGAACAGTGCGATCAAAAAATTCCGGCAGGACCCGGATGCCTATGTACAAAGCAGAGTACTGAAAAAATTTGACAAATATCTGGCTTCCCTCTTCAACCAGGACGCTGCCGACTCCCCGGCATTTGACGACAACATCGCCGCCCTGAAAGAAATCAAAGAACTGTGCGACGAAAACGACGTCACCCTGAAAGTAGTGATCGGAGCCAGCTTCATCGGCGAGCGTGAGTCCTACGAGTGCTACCGCTACTACGATTATCTGCGTCAGATTGTGGCCATCACTGATGTGTGGGATTTCAGCGACTACAATGATATCAACATGAACCCGTACAATTTCTACAACCGCAAGCACTACACCAATGCGGTAGGAGATCTGATGATCAACACCATATATGGCAAAGAGACACATGAGGGATTCGGTATCTACCTGACCGAAGACAACATCGAGGATTACTTGGCCAGACGAATTGCCGACTACCGGCAGCTCAAAGAAGAATTTGACACTACCGGCACAGTGCAGCTGCCCGGCATGGATGATCCCAGCTATATCAGCTAACTGCAAAGAAAAAGCTTCCGAATTTATTCTGATTCAAGAATGCTGCTGCATTCTTGCTGCTCACATCTGATATCTCAGAATAAACCGGAAGCTTTTTTTATCTCTCGTTATTAATCATATACAGCAGCGCATTGCAGATGCATGCCGCGATATTGCTGCCGCCTTTGCGTCCCCGCGCCACAATATAGGGAATGCCGGCCTGCATAATCAGTTCCTTGGACTGCACCACATTGACAAACCCTACCGGCACACCGATAATCAGACGGGGCCGGATCTTTTTTTCTTCAATCAGCTCATACAGACGCACCAGCGCTGTGGGCGCATTTCCAATCGCAAAAATCAGATCTTCTCCCATAGCGGCAGCTTTGTCCATGCTGGCGGCCGCCCTCGTGCTGCCAGCCGCTTTGGCGGCAGCCGCCACATCTTCATCTGACATAAAACAATGAACCTGCGCACCGTATCGCGCCAGTGATTTTTTGTTGATGCCCGCTTTTGCCATCTGCGTATCTGTCACAATCGAGACACCGTCGCGGATCGCCTGCAGTGCATCTTCCACTGCATGATCGGAAAATTTCAGGTGATCTGCATAATCAAAATCCGCACTGGTATGAATACACCGCTTGACAATCGGTTCTGTTCCCGGCTCCAGTGTTTTCCCCATCTCCTGAAGCTCCTGAGTAATGATCTCAAAACTGCGGCGCTCAATCTCCATCGGTTTTACATTTTCCAGCTCTACTTTCATGGCTTCTCACACTCCCTCTTCCATGATCTGATAAATCTTTTCCATATCCATGCTCTCTCTCAGCCCTTTGGCCAGCAGATCGTACTGCGTCTCCTTAAATTCCGTAAAATTCACGCCTGCCGCTCTGGACATATCCACGCCTTTGCGCCATCCCAGTGCAATTACAATCTGCCTGGCCACCTCTTCCCGGTCAAATACTCCGTGAACATAGGTACCAAAAATATGATCCTTCCATGCGCCGTCCTGTTTGCAGTTCACACGATCTCCGCTCCGGCTCTCAAGTCTTGTCAGGCTCCTGCATCCTTCCGTCAGAGTCGTGACACCCATATGGATCTCATATCCTTCAAAAGACACACCGGAAAGTCCTCCAAATGTTCCCTCTACAGGCAGAAATCTTCCCTCAACTCTTGTTCTTGTCTTACTGTCTGCAAATACAGTCTCCATCGGCAGAAGTCCCATCCCGCGGATCTCTCCGCCTGCTTCCACGCCTTCCGGATCAGACAGGCGCTCTCCCAGCATCTGATATCCGCCGCAGATCCCGAATATTGCGGTTCCGGCGGCTGCGGCTTTCGTCACTGCCGCCTCCAGCCCGTTCTGCCGCATCCACAGCAAATCCTCCATCGTGTTTTTCGTTCCCGGAAGAATGATCATATCCGGGTTTTTCAACTCACCCGCATGCTTAACGTAACGGAGAGATACCCCTTCAATCATCTCAAACGGATTAAAATCTGTAAAATTAGAGATCCTGGGAAGCTGAATCACTGCAATATCCACCAGGCTGACTTCCTGACTGCCATGGAACCGCTCGGTCAGGCTGTCCTCATCATCCAGCTCCAGCCTCATGTATGGCGCTACTCCCACAACCGGAATACCGGATTTCTTTTCCAGCATCACGATGCCGGGATCCAGGATTGTCTTGTCTCCACGGAACTTGTTGATCACAAGGCCTTTTACCATAGCACGCTCATCAGGCTCCAGCAGATCCACAGTACCGATCAGCTGGGCGAACACACCGCCTCTGTCAATATCTCCCACCAGAATCACCGGGGCATGGGCCATTTTTGCCATTCCCATATTGACAATATCATCCTGCTTCAGGTTGATCTCTGCCGGACTTCCGGCTCCCTCAATCACAATGATATCGTACTCTTCCTCCAGCCTGTGGTACGCATGCATAATATCCGGTATCAGTTTCTTCTTGTACGCAAAATACTCCCGCGCCGGCATATTTCCCAGCACCTCACCGTTCACAATGACCTGGCTTCCCACGTCATTTGTCGGTTTAAGCAGAATGGGGTTCATATACACAGACGGCTTAATCCCTGCGGCTTCCGCCTGCATGACCTGCGCTCTTCCCATCTCCAGCCCTTCATCCGTAATAAAGGAATTGAGAGCCATATTCTGAGATTTAAAAGGAGCCACTCTATATCCATCCTGCCTGAAAATTCTGCACAAACCCGCTGCCAGCAGACTTTTTCCCGCATTGGACATGGTTCCCTGTATCATAATTGACTTTGCCATATCATTCCTCTTTTCCAATGTTCAAGAATATCCCCGTATTCTTGATTACACAGTTACTGCGCGCTTCACACTCCCACAATCCTGTCAAGTACCCGCAGCAGCTCCTCATTCTCTTTCCGGGTTCTCACCGCAATCCGGAAATAACCCGGAGCAAGCCCCCGGTAATTACTGCAGTCTCGGATCAGGATCCCTTCTTCCCTGCACCGGTCGTACAGATCCCTGGGACCCCTGAAAAATATATAATTTGCCTCTGAATCAAGACAGAAATACTGTCTCTTTCTCAGCTCATCAAGCAAAATGGTCCGTTCTCTGCGGATATAGGCTCTGGTTTCCTTCACAAACTCTGTCTCTTTCAGTGCCGCACATCCCGCCATCTGTGCCGGTATCGACACATTCCACGGCTGAAGCATACAGTGCATCCGCCCAAGCAGCCCCTGATCACTGCACAGACCGTATCCCAGCCGCAGTCCCGCCATGGCATACAGTTTGGTAAAAGCTTTCAGAATAAAAAGCCCGGGCATCTTTCCCGAGAAACGCTTCATGCTCAGCGCATCTCCCTGTTCCAGGAAACCGTTGAAGCACTCATCCATTACCAGAAAAATATGATTTTCCTCGCATCTGTGCGCAATCTGCTCCGCCAGATCTGCCGGGATAGTCAGTCCGGTAGGATTATTGGGACTGCACAGAAACACCAGATCCAGATCCGGTGTCAGACAGTTCAGGTAATCTTCTTTCAGCGCAAAACCATTCTCTTCTCTGCAATAATAAAAACTCAGCTGACAATCATCGCCAAACGCCCGCAGTGCCTGTTCATACTCTGCAAATCCCGGTGCCGTCAGCAGCGCCCTCCTCGGCTTTAATGCAGCGGTCAGCGCATATACCAGCTCTGCGGCACCGTTTCCGCAGATAATCCATTGCTCCGGCACCTGCTCTCTCTCCGCGATGGCCGTCCGCAGCTGTCTGCAGTGAAGATCCGGATATCCGGCAGAGAGGCGAACGCCTTCGCAGGCCGCCTGCACTACCCGCTCCGGCATTCCCAGCGGATTAATATTGGCAGAGAAATCTATTCTGCAGGGCGTACCGTAAATATCCCCGCCATGAATCTCTTTCTGCATCAGGCTCTCCTCCTCATACTTTCAAGAATGCCCCGGCAGGATTGACTCCCACCACTGATACTAACTTGCTTCCCGCCACCTATAGAGGCGGGAAGCACTTTCCCATCTAATGTATTGATCAGACACCGGCAAACTGCAGGACTGCAAACCGCAGTGCCAGAAACACTGCAAGCGACAGCACGGAGGAAACATAGAGCAGCCGGTTAGCCCTTACAATATCCTTCGGTTCTGTTTTCCGGATGTCGTCCCCGATCGTTTTCTTTTTGCAGAGCTTTCCAAAATACCAGGCGTCGCCCGCCAGCTGCACATGCAGCGCACCGGCCATCACCGCCTCTGTCTGGGCTGAATTCGGACTCGCATGGTTATAGCGGTCCCTCACAAAAATCCGGGCCGCCTCTTTCGCATCCAGCCCGGACAGCGCCGATGCCGCAATCATCAGCACAGCGGAAAGGCGCGCCGGTATGTAATTTAACACATCGTCCAGTTTCGCCGCATAACGGCCGAAATTCAAATATTTATCGTTTTTATATCCTACCATGGAATCCATCGTATTGACTGATTTATACATCCATCCAAGCACAGGGCCGCCGATTACCATATAGAGCATCGGGGCGATAATTCCGTCTGACGTATTCTCAGCTACCGTCTCTACCGCTGCCTTCGTCACGCCTTCCGCAGTCAGGTTCTGCGTATCCCGTCCTACAATCATGGAAACAGCTTTTCTGGCTCTCCCCAGATCCGGGCGCACCAGTTCCCGGTAGACCTTCATGGACTCATCCTTCAGAGATCTCACCGCAAACAGCTGGTAACACATGATGGTTTCCAATGCAAATACCAGCCACCGGCTGACAAATGACGCTCCGTACAGGATCAGAGCCGGCACTGCTGTTGTGATGCCTGTCACAATGACAATCAGCACCAGCCCCGCCGTCCGCTCTCCCCGCTCTGTAGCGGGAAAACATCTGCGCAGCAGTTTCTCTGCTCCGGAAATCAGACTGCCCACCAGGCGCACCGGATGATACAGCCAGTGAGGATCCCCTACCAGCAGGTCAAGAAGGAAGCCTGCCAGAACCGCCAGCAGCGATAATTCTGTCATAATTCACCAAACCCTTTCCTCACATTCTCTCTTCGCATTTCTTCAAAAAACATTCCGCAATCCCGGGATTAGAATAATAGTACAAATGCGGAAAACCTGCAATATAGGTGTCTGTCCCCTGAATGCAGCTCCAGCTGCGCTTTCTCAGCGGCTTGGAAGCCAGAAATGCATCCCCGCAGTCCGTACTGTCAAAATAGTGGAACTCATGACCGCGGATCTCTCCCAGATCCATGCCAAGCATCTGCTCCTTCTGGGGTGTCAGCATAATATAGCCGAAACGCCCGAGCTTCTGTGTCCGGTATGCCCGACCGCTGACAGCCCCGACCACAGGATATGTATGGCCGTCCATATCTTCCATCTCCTGCTGCAGATACATAAAACCGCCGCACTCAGCCATACAGGGCATTCCTCCCTGCACCGCCCGGCGGATGCTCTCCCGCATGGAAACATTCCTGCTGAGTTCTTTTGCATGCAGCTCCGGATATCCTCCGTACAGCAGCAGCCCGTCTGCATCTGCTGGCAGCTCCTGATCTCTCAGCGGAGAGAAAAATTTCAGCTTTGCGCCCATTCTCTCAAGCAGATCCAGATTATCCTCATACAGGAAACAAAACGCCTCATCCCTGGCCACTGCAATCACCGGACTTCCCTGGCAGACATGATACTCCGGCGGCTGCCCTGTGAGATCCGGCGCAGACCGGGCCAGCTCAATCATGCCTGACAGGTCAAGCGTCTCTTCCAGCACACCGGCCAGTTTATGCAGATTCTCTCTCAGTCCGTCAATCTCATCCGGCATCACCAGCCCCAGATGTCTGCTCTCCAGCTTCAGCTCCTTCATCACCGGCACATAGCCGAAACTGCGCACCCCAAGCTCTTCCTCCGCCAGCTTACTGATCTGCGGATACAGCATGGGGGAAAGCTGATTGAAGATTACTCCTCTGATCCGGCTGTCCGGCCGGTATTCCAAATATCCTTTCAGATATGCCAGCACAGACAGACTCATCCCTTTACAGTTGACAATCAGCACTGTCGGCGTATCTGTCACTCTCGCCAGGTCATAAGCACTGGCCTGAGCAGAGACTCCGCCGAGTCCGTCATAATATCCCATGACGCCTTCCATCACAGAAATATCCGCCTCCGCTGCCGTCTTGCAGAACAGATAGCGGGTTGTTTCCTTATTCGTAAAAAAGGTGTCAAGATTCCTTGATTTCGTCCCCAGTACCCTGGAATGGAACATGGGGTCAATATAATCCGGCCCGCATTTAAACGAGGCTGCTTTCATTCCACGCTCGCAGAGCGCCTGCAGAATCCCGCAGGTAATCAGTGTTTTTCCGCTGCCGCTGGAACCGGCGGCAAGCAATACTCTCGGGTAAGACATCCCATTCCCCTTTCTGTTCTATCTCCATCAAGATGACAGAGATTCTTCTTTCACTGCCTGTCAGCAGCTCAGGAATGCATCTGCATGACATAGTTCTCCGACTCCGCTGCACGAAATCACATAGACCGGATTCTGTCCCATCATCATATGGTAATGTCCCAGTTCTTTTGATTTTCCCACGCTGACCGTCACAATGTCCGTCCGCTCCACCGGCAGCTTTTTCACGCAGGAAAGCGCTTCCGCCACAGTCTCCAGTGCAATCGCATTGATCACTATGCGAATTCTGGGATTTTTGTGCAGAAGCAGCTCCATAATCTGTTCCAGATTGCCGGAAGAACCACCGATAAACGCATGGGTCGGCACGGGCAGATCCTCAAGTGCCTCCGGAGCCAGACCAGAGATCACTTCCAGATTGGATACACCGAACTTTTTCTGGTTTTTTCTGATCAGTTCCACAGCTTCCGGCTTCTTCTCTATGGCATAGACATATCCCTCAGATGCCTGCAGCGCCATCTCAATGGACACAGAACCGGTACCGGCTCCCACATCATAAACCACGCTGTCCCGGCACAGCTCCAGTTTTGAGAGTGAGATACTGCGCACCTCGCTCTTGGTCATGGGGACTTTATCTCTCAGGAAACATTCATCCTCAAGTCCGTGTGTAATCACCATTTCCGGCCGTTCATTTTCAATCAATACCGCCGTCAGGTCTCCCACCGGTGTCTCCTCAAGTTCTCCCGGCTTCCCGGAAACGATCGCCTCCTCCGGATAAGACAGATGGCAACCCGCGTGAACCATCACATGATCCAGACCGTACTCCGACAATTCCCGGCACATCTGCTGAAAACTGTCCTGTCTGCCTACCAGAACAAACACTTTTTTATGCGTCCGGACTGCGCTGATCAGGTTCTGTACCCTGCCATGAATGCTCACCAGCTTCACATCATCCCATGAAGTATGCAGCCGCCCGCACAGATAAACGACAGAAGAGATCCCGCAGCAGACATGAATATCATCTTCCTTGAAACAGTCGATCAGTTTTTTAGCTCCGCTGTAAAATCCCGTATCACCGGAAAGCAGAACGACAACCCTCTCATATTCCGGATGCTCCAGCACAAAATCCCGGATCTTCTCTGACAGATAGGCTTTATAGCGTGGCTGCGGCAGATCCGCGGCAGCCTCCAGCATACGCTCCGCACCGATCAGTACGTCCGCCTTTTCACAGGCATGTCTGGCCTCCAGCGTCATATTCTCCGGATTTCCCATGCCGATGCCAACCAGCCAGACCTGTCTCCTGACAGAAATATTCAGCTCCCGGCACAAGATCCTGCGGATCTCCACGGAGGAATATCCCTCCTCTCTGACCGGCCGTCCGATCACGATCAGTCTGGCTCCCGCCCGGCTGGCCGCCCGCACCTTTTCCGGAAATCCCCCGGTTTTTCCGGATTCCTTTGTCACAAGATATCTCGCACCGGTCTGACGCAGCATTGCATAGTTTAATTCTTCTCCGAACGGTCCCTGCATACAGATCAGATTTTTTCCGCAGAACCCAAGTTTTGCGCACTCCTGCGCCGCCTCCGGCGTAGACAGTACCCTGGCCACCACGCGCTCCTGATAATCCGGGATCGCCGTATATTTTTGCAGTTCCTTGCTCCCTGTCGCCGCCAGGATTTTTCCGCCGGTAGTTTTCAGATATTCCACCGCCTCGTCCAGCGTCCTGACAAACGTACAGTTTTTTTCAATATCTTCCGCCTCCCTCAGAAGACGCAGATATCTGCTGCCCGCATTTTTACAGGCTTCTTTGATATTTTCCGATACCACCGCCGCATAAGGATGTGTGGCATCCACGGTGATCGTGATACCCTGCTGACGCATCAGCGCTTCCATCTCTTCCTGATCCAGCCTTCCCGCATGGATCCGATGATGGGAAGCATGCTCGTCCAGGAGCTGCTCCCCGTACTCTGTCGCCACGCATACATCGCAGGAAATCCCCTGTCTCTCCAGAAATTCTGCCAGCATACGCCCTTCTGTCGTCCCGGCAAACAGCAGCAGCTTATTCATACCGGTATCCTCTCGGTGTTACCATTCTTCCATTCAGACAGATGGTCTGGGAATTACCCACAAATACCGTTGTAAACATATCTACCTGAGTATCCCGCAGCTCACGCAGAGTCATGACTCTGCCTTCTTCGCCCTCTCTTCCAATGTTGGAGACAATTCCGCACACGGTCTCCGGCGATTTAAACTGCATCATCAGATCACAGGCCTTCTGCAGATAGTCATGGCGCTTCTTGCTGGACGGATTGTACAGACAAATGGCAAAATCTGCCTCAGACGCCTTCAGCAGGCGCTTTTCAATCTTCTCCCACGGGGTCAGCAGATCGCTTAAACTGATCAGACAGAAATCATGGATCAGCGGCGCGCCCAGCACAGCCGCTCCGCTCAGAACCGCCGTCACACCGGGGATTACTTCCACCTCAATATCCGGATAATTCTTTCCGATCTCCAGCATCAGCCCGGACATTCCGTACACACCGGCGTCCCCGCTGCAGATCATGGCTACTGTTTTTCCTTTGGTTGCCTCCTCAAACGCCAGCACACAGCGGTCTGCTTCCTTTCGCATGGGTGTCGTCAGGAATTCTTTATCCGGAAAATGTTCTTTTACCAGATCCACATATACCGTATATCCTACAATCACATCGCAGTTTTTCAGTGCTTCGGCTGCACGGATCGTCATCTGTTCATATGCGCCCGGCCCGATGCCGACTACCATTATTTTATTCAAAATGTATCATTCCTTTCTTCAGCGCCAGAGCTGCCGTCATGCCGTCTCTGGCAGTTTTTCCTATGAGCAGCGTCCCGTTTTCACTTCCCCGCACAGCGCTGCGCTCACATACATTGTCTACGCCCACCTGTCCTGCCACAAAAGCCGAACTGCCAAATACTCCCGGCACACGCATCAGCTCTTCTGCAGAATATGTGACAAACGGCAGAGCCCTCTCCCGGCACAGCTGCAGCAACCCCGGCTCATCAGCCTTCACATCAATGCTGCACACTCGGGCAATCGCCTGTGGCCAGATCCCGTGAGCCTCCAGCACCTCTGTCACAAATGCCTCCAGTACACCGGCTTCTTTGCCTCTGCGGCAACCTATCCCCAGCACGGCAGCTTTCGGGACAAGAGAAAGGATCTTCCGGCCTGTTTCCGCCTCATCCGCCCCGGAAGGTTTTCTCACAGTCACACGTATCTCATACCTTATCTCCTGATGACGGTCCTTACGATCTGTCACCAGCTCCAGCGGAAGCTTTCCGTCCACCGGGAAATCACTGACAAACGCCACCTGTTCTCCGTCCAGCAGCGCCGCGGAAATCTCCTTGGCAATCTTCATATCGGAAATCCAGAGATGATTTTTCCCGGCAAACACATCTACCGCAAATTTTCCGTTCAGGTCCGTAGCTGTCGTAATCACAGGAATCGACTGCAGATCTGCTGCGATCCCTGCACAGAGCTCATTCGCACCGCCGATATGGCCTGACACAAGCGAAATCACAAATTTGCCCTGCTCATCCACAGCAATCACTGCAGGATCCTTTGTCTTGCTCACCAGAAACGGCGCAATACTGCGCACTGCAATTCCTGTCGCTCCGACAAAAATCACCGCATCGCTGTCTGCAAACCGCGCCCCTGTCCACTCTCTCAGTGAACCGTCGAGGATCTGCACGCAGTCCCCGGCAAAATAATCCTTCTTTTTACACCAGATCCTGATCCGGCTCCCGGACTCCCAGCCGGCCAGGCTCTCTCTGATCCGCAGAGCCGTCTGTACACCGGCGGCAGTAAAACAGATGATTGCGCTGTTCATCCTAGTCCTCTCTGTGGCAGCTGGCCTGTCGGAACTCCGTGGTAAATGACGGATTGTACAGATCAGATCTGCGATAATGGCTGTGAGCCACCACATCTCCCACAATAATCAGCGCTGTCTTTGTAATATGATGCTCCCTGGCTGTCTCGGCCAGCGTACTCACCGTACAAGTATACGCCTCCTCATCGTTCCACGTAGCTTTGTATACAATCGCCGCCGGCGTATCTTCCTCATATCCTCCGGCAATCAGACGCTCTGACAGTTCTTTTAACATTCCTGTGCTCAAAAATACCACCATGGTGGCATGATGAGCAGCAAAGCTGGCAATTTCTTCCCGCTCCGGCACCGGTGTCCGTCCTGCCATACGCGTAATGATCACGCTCTGTGACACATCCGGAAGCGTATATTCCAGATTCAGCGCGGAAGCTGCTCCGCAGAACGAGCTGACCCCGGGGCAGTAATCATATGCAATCCCCTTCTGATCCAGCACATCCATCTGTTCGCGGATCGCACCGTAAAGACATGGATCCCCCGTATGCAGGCGTACAGTCATCTTGCCTGCTTTCTCCGCATCAAACATCACATCCAGCACTTCTTCCAGCGTCATCTTTGCACTGTTATAGACAGCACAGCCCTCTTTTTTGTATTCAAGCAGCTGCGGATTTACCAGTGATCCGGCATAAATAATAATATCCGCCTCCTGCAGCAGTTTCATTCCACGCACAGTGATCAGATCCGGCGCTCCGGATCCTGCTCCTACAAAATGTACCATAATCATTTCTCCTTTATGATAATCAGCGAATAGTATCCGCTCTGCTCCGGGATCTCCCCGGCAGACCGGTAAATTTTCTCGTCAGGCATACCGCAGTTTTCAATCATGACAGCCTGCTCATCCAGCTGTTGTACCAGCTGTTTCACCTGACCCATCTTTTTTCCTGCTTTCATCAGAACTTTTGTGCCCGGCAGCCGCAATGCTTCTTCAATCTGGTAAGAAGCCGGGATTACATGCAGCATCTGGGAATTTTCCACAAGCCCCATATCCAGTGCGGCAGCTGCAGCACAGAAAGAAGTAATGCCGCTGACAATCTCTGTCTCATATCCTCTCTCGGCAATCCTTTTATGTACATAAAGATATGTAGAATATACGGTCGGATCACCCAGCGTAAGAAAAGCCACCTGCTTTCCCTCTCTCAGAAGGCGTTCTATCTGGTCGGCCGCATGCGCATGGCTCTCCTCCAGCTTTGCCGGATCTTTCGTCATAGGCATGTAGATTGCGCACAGTGCCTTCTCCCGAAGCTCCGGCACTGCCTGCACCGCAATCTTGTACGCTACTGTCTCCTGCGGCCTTTCCCCCGGCACTGCAATCACATCGCATTCCCGGATCAGACGCACTGCCTTGAGCGTCAGCAGTTCCGGATCTCCCGGTCCAATTCCCACTCCATATAATTTTCCTGTCATCTTCAGTTCCTCAGTCTTTCCTTATTTCTATATTGTTTCTGTCTCATAAAACATGACCGGAAATATCTCTGAATCTGTTTAAAAATGCCCCGGTCTGATTTCACAGGTATTTCGACAGCCATTTTCCAGATCAGCCTATCCCTGCTCCGGACTGTCTGTCACCGCAAATTTTTTTAATAAATCATCCGCGCCGTCTGTCTGGGCAAGATAGCCGTAAGCACTCGAAAAGATAATAGCTTCCGTTCTGATCTCTCCCCTCACCCGGTGCTGCATATAATAATGAATACGCTCTGCCGCCAGCTTCATCGCTTCTTCCCGCAATCCCTTCTGCTCCATAATCTCCAGCGCTTCATCTGTCGTTATGGTATCCAGGATCTGTCGGGCTGTATCCGCGTCAGCTCCAGCCCGCAATGCAAAAGCCGTCATCAGTTCAGCCCTGGCGTCTGCCTGCCTGGAATGCGTATTCATAATACCTCCTGCCACTTTGATAAATTTCCCTACATGGGCTACAAAAAGGATCCCTTTTACTCCCAGCTCCACGGCCATATCCAGAGTCTCCCCCACATAATTGCTGCATTTCATCGAGCTGGAAAGATCTACTGTCATTTCATTTTTTGTAAAGGTTTCCCCATAATTTCCCGGAGTGATAATCAGATACTCATGACCATTGGCACGGAGCATCTTCATCTCCACCCTGATACTGGCAATCAGAGCTTCCTCACTCATAGGCACGACAATACCGCTGGTTCCGAGAATTGAAATGCCGCCCTCGATGCCCAGCCTGGGATTGAATGTCTTTTGGGCAATCTCTGTCCCCTCCGGAACTGAAATTACCGTTGATAATCCGCCCGGATACTCAAAATCCGCGCGGACCTGCTCCAAAGCCTCCCGGATCATCTGGCGCGGAACCGGATTGATCGCCGCAGCGCCTACCGGCTCCTGCAGCCCTGCCTTTGTAACTCTGCCAACTCCGACTCCTCCGTCGATCTCAATCTCCGTCCCGGAAATGCGTTTTACTCTGGCGTAAACCAAAATCCCGTTTGTGGCATCCGGATCATCGCCGCCATCTTTCCTGACCGCACAGGAAACCGCATCCGCTTCCATCCGGATATCCAGTATCTCAAGATACAGTTCAATGCCCCTGGGAGTCATCAGATGCACACCGTGTACCTCATTTCCCGAAAACAGCATCAGCGCCGCCGCTTTCGAGGCAGCCGCTGCACAGGATCCTGTGGTGTAGCCGCATCGAAGTTTGCGACTGTCTTTCATCACATAGCAGTCTTCTATTCCTGTCGTCATCTGTGCTTTCCTCCGCCCTGTGTTTTCTGTTACACAACTAAATCCCTCAACGCCGACAGCTCAGTCTCAAGGACTCCGACGGGGGACTTAACCGTTTTTCATTATATTATCAATCTATATCACTGTCAATCACGCGACAGCTACAACACTCACCGGCAAGGGGAAAGTCACAGAACATTACTGCATTTTAGAATTAAAAAACAGACTTGCCAGATAGGAAAAAATCAGTGCCGCACTGATGCCTACCGCACTGGCTTTGAATCCGCCCATAAACAGCCCCAGCAGGCCTTCCGTGTCTACTGCCTCTTTTACCCCCTTCCAGAGCACATTGCCAAACCCCAGCAGCGGCACCGATGCCCCTGCCCCTGCAAATTCCGCAAAAGGCTGATACAGCCCCAGTGCTCCCAGCAGACCGCCGACGCACACCAGCATAACCATTGTTCTTCCCGGCAGCATTTTTGTCTTATCCAGAACGATCTGCACCAGCGCACAGATCAGACCTCCCGTCCAGAATGCATTCACATAATCCATTTGTATTCTCCTCTCTGTCACCATTCAAGAATGCCCTGGCATTCTTGCTGCGAGGTGGGAGTCACTTCCCCCTCTGATGTTCCAACACGACCCCGTGGGCAATGCCGGGGATGGTCTGTCCCTCATGATAACTGGTCGGCGACAGCAGTGCACCGGTAGGCAGAAACAGTACCCGATGCCATTCCCCGGATACCAGCAGCGGCAGGATTTTTGCAGCCAGCGTCACGGCACTGCAGCCGCAGCCGCTTCCGCCCGAATGGGTATCCTGCGTCTCCTTATCATATATTTCAATTCCACAGTCCATATGATTGCCGCTGATATCATACCCCTGCTCTTCTGTCAGCTGCCACAGGATTTTCTGTCCCACATAACCCAGATCTCCTGTAATAATCTGATCATAATCCTCCGGTTTTCTGTCGAAATCCCGCAAATGCTGCACAATCGTCTGACACGCCGCCGGAGCCATAGCCGCCCCCATATTCAGCGCATCCTTTACCCCGTAATCCGTAATCTTTCCCGTAGTAATTCCGCTGATGCACACCCCGGAATGATGTCCTGACAAAATAAAAGCAGCGCTGCCCGTCACAGTCCAGGTTGCAGAGAGAGGCCTCTGGTTTCCATATTCCAGCGGAAACCGAAACTCTTTCTCCGCACTGGCAAAGTGACTCGAAGTCAGCGCCATTGCATATTCTGCATATCCCCCGTTGACAGCCATAGCCGCTAGGGACAGAGCCTCCCCGCAGGTAGAACAGGCCCCATACAAACCAAACGTAGGGATCCGGAACTGCCGCACGCCAAAAGTCGTGGCCATAAGCTGACCCAGAAGATCCCCCGCAAAAAGATACCTTATCCTGTCCGCCGACAGTCCTGTCTTTTCTAAAGCCAACTGCACAGCCTGCTCCTGCATGGCAGACTCTGCCTGTTCCCAGCTTTCTGCTCCGCACATGGGATCTGCGACAATCCGGTCAATCCCTGCCCCAAGCGGGCCCTCTCTTTCTTTCTCTCCGGCCACGCTGGCGCTCCCCGTAATATATACGGGCCGCGCAAACTCCACACTCTGCACACCACGTCTCTGCTCCATATCCTGATCTCCGCCTTTCTGCCAACTGCTGTCGGTTAGCTCTTGTCGCCTGCCTATAGTATGGGAAAAAGGCTGTCCGTTTATACATTTTTCTTCTTATCAAATCCATGGATCCAGTCCGAAAAATGATAATACAGGAAAAAGATCACAGAACTGATGCCCCAGGTCAGCGGATAGGCCCAGTAAATCAGTTCAATATGATGAATATATCTCATCATCATCGTAATGTAGAAAATCCGGAATACGCACCAGACGCCAAACATCACAAACATAGGCACAAAAGCCTTTCCTGCGCCTCTGCACACGGAAGCCACCGCATGGGAAAATGCCAGCACACAGAAAAACAGCGCCTCAATCCGCGCCTGCCTCACTCCCAGCTCAATGACATCCGGGCTGTCTGTGAACATTCCCATGAACGACGGCATAAATATATAGATCACCACCCCGATCAGCTCTGCCAGTGCCACAGCGGAAATAATGCCAAACCTGGAACCCTGCTTCGCTCTTTTATATTCCCCGGCACCTAGATTCTGACTCGTGAACGTTGTCAATGCCATGTTGAAACTCATAATAGGAAGGAACGCAAATCCCTCGATCTTGGAATAAGATCCGTATGCCGCCGTCGCAACCTTTCCAAATGAGTTTACATTCGCCTGCACAATCACATTGGCCAGTCCGATCACAGAATTCTGCACACCGGAAGGGAAACCAAAATGAATAATTTCTTTCATCATCGCAGGATCAAGGCGCATTTTCCTGATCTGAAGCTGATAAATCGTCCCTTTCTTAGAGAGATGGATCAGACACAGCACCATACTGGCCGCCTGAGAGATCGTAGTAGCCGCTGCGGCAGACCACACGCCCCATCCAAAACCGCCGATAAACAAAAGATCCAGCACAATATTCAGCACAGATGAAAATACCAGATAATAAAGCGGTCTCCTGCTGTCCCCCAGCGCGGTCATGATATCCTTGCAGTTATTGTATTCCACTACTGCCAGAACTCCCATAAAATAATAGCGAAAATACTCCACCGCCTGCGGCAGCACATCCGGATCCGTATCCATCCACCGTAAGAATACCGGTGTAAACACCACTCCCGCAACCGTCAGAACAAGACCGCATATTACTCCCAGAAGCACTGTTGTATGTACCGCACGGGATACTTTCTCATGATTTCCCGCGCCAAAATACCGGGCAATCACCACACCCGCTCCCTGCGAAGTACCGACAAAAAAACTAATCATCAAAAAGATCAGCGTACCTGAGGAACTCACCGCCGCCAGGGCCTCTGTTCCCAGAAAGCGCCCCACAATCAGCGAGTCTGCCGTATTATATAGCTGCTGAAATACCTGACTCAGAAAAATAGGCAACGTAAACTCCAGTATCAGCTTATAGGGATTTCCCTGCGTCATTTTCTTTACTGTACTCATACCCCTTATCCTCTTTCTCTTCTTTCCCTTTTCTTTCGTATCTTTCTCTATCTTATCCCCGCTTCCCTGCCTTGTCAATCAACCATAACAAAAGTGTGCTACGCACCCCCGCGGGCTACAACTTTGGCAGCGAGCAGCGCAGTCTACAGGATCCAGTAAATCAGCCCCAGCAGCCAGCTGGAAAAAATCCCGTACAGGATCACAGGTCCTGCAATCGTAAAGATCTTACATCCGATGCCGAATACCTGTCCTTCCTTTTTATATTCAATCGCTGCCGCTGCCACAGAATTGGCAAATCCCGTAATCGGCACCAGCGTCCCTGCTCCTCCCGCCTTTGCCAGCTTCGGATACAGATTAAATCCTGTTAAAATCACGCTGACCAGCACCAGGATCAGAGAACACCAGCTCCCAGCCGTCTCCGCATCCATGCCCATTGACTTGCAATAATTCTGAATTCCCTGCCCGATCACACAGATGATGCCTCCCACCACAAAAGCCTTCCCCATATTCACCGGAAGACTGTGCGTCGGTGTCACCTGCCTGACGTACTCATTATATGCCTGATTGCGCTGCTCTTCCTGCAGCTGACCTTTCTGCTTTCCCATAAGTCCTCCATTCTGCCATCGGCCGAAACAAAGTGTAGATGCATGACGCGTATTAAGTTATCCTATATCATAATATTCCTGTTTTTCCCCCTGTTTATACCTGTTTTTCACGCATACTCCGGCTTCTCATGAGCATAAATAACAATCTATTTGCTTTAGAATCTAGTCTGAAAAAAGAAAGGAACTTCATAATTCCTTTAGGCTTTTATCACATTTTAAACACAATTCCCGCATATACTATAGGCATATTAGCGATAAGCTAATATGTTTCATAACTCACACTCCGCGGCAACCACACGTTGCGGAGTACTCCCTCAAAACATTTTAATTTTTTCTCTTTCCTGAAAAAGATCCAGTGTACGCTGGATCTTTTTC
>CAKRNX010000010.1 GCA_934371475.1 uncultured Lachnospiraceae bacterium | reverse complement strand
GGGGGCTATTATCCGTACCGCCAATCTGGCGGGAGCTCACGGTGTGATTATTCCAAAGCGCAGAGCGGCCGGGCTCACTGCTGTGGTGGCCCGTACATCCGCAGGTGCGCTGAATTATACGCCGGTAGCCAAGGTCAACAACATCAGCGCTACGATCGAGGAGCTGAAAAAAGAAGGGCTTTGGTTTGTCTGTGCGGACATGGATGGCGAACTGTTGTATCGCCTGGATCTGAAAGGACCGATCGGTCTTGTGATCGGCAATGAAGGGGAAGGCGTGAGCCGTCTCGTGAAAGAAAAGTGTGACTTTACTGCCGCGATTCCCATGAAAGGAGATATTGATTCTCTGAATGCGTCCGTGGCGGCAGGCGTACTGGCCTATGAGATTGTGCGCCAGAGGCTTTTATAAAGAAAGTCTGAGAAAACAAATGGAGAAAAAAGAGACAGAAAGTATAGAAAAAGACCGGGAGAAAAAGAAGGATATAGCCGTCCAAGACAGCAGTCGGGAAAATCATACACAGAAGGTTTTCACGGAAGAAGCGAAGGAAAAGAAGCGCAGGAAAACGGTGACCGAATATCTGCAGGATCAGAGCAGAAGAGGGCGTGATGACAGAAGACATCACAGATGGAGTTCGCCTAAGATTATGGTTCCGGGATTTCTCGGCCTGATCCTTGTGGGGGCGCTGCTTCTGATGCTTCCGGTCTGCAATGCAGACGGACATTGGCTGGATTTTACGGATGCTCTCTTTACGTCATGTACCTGCGTTTGTGTGACAGGGCTGGTGACAGTGGTTCCGGCAGTGCAGTTTACATTCCTTGGCAAGCTGATTATGATGTGTCTGATCCAGATTGGCGGCTGGGGCGTTATCGTGTGCATTATGTCGTTTTTGGTGCTGCTACGGCGGCGGATTACACTTAATTCCAGGGTCATTATCCGGGATTATTTCAATATGGATACGATGAGCGGGATTGTCCGGATGCTCAATTATGTGGTAAGGGGCAGTCTGCTGGTAGAAGGGATAGGGGCGCTTGGCTACAGCCTGTATTTTGTACCGCACTACGGTTTCCTGCGGGGCTGCTGGTACAGTGTGTTCCATGCGGTATCGGCGTTCTGTAATGCCGGCGTGGATATTCTGGGAGAGACCAGTCTGCAGCAGTTTACGTCGAATGGATGGATGAACCTGGTCACCATGGCGCTGATTGTTACCGGAGGACTGGGATTTATGGTATGGCAGGATCTGCAGCAGTTTGCCCGCCATGTTTTCAGAGAAAAGCAGGGAATTGGCAGGGCAGCCAGAAGACTGCAGCTGCAGACCAAGGTTGTGCTTGTGATGACAACATTGCTGCTGGCAGTGGGAACGGTAGCGGTATTTTTCGCAGAACGGACCAATCCGGCTACGCTGGGGTCTCTGGGAACCGGCGAAAAATGGATGGCGGCGCTGTTTCAGTCTGTCACAGTCCGGACAGCGGGATTTTATACGATCGCCCAGGACGGTCTGCGGGAAGTTACCAAATTTATCTGTGGAATTCTGATGTTTATCGGCGGTTCTCCTGTGGGAACGGCCGGAGGAGCCAAGACAGTGACAGTAGCAGTGCTGGCGCTGACCTGCTGGTCTATCCTGAAGGGACATCAGGATACAGAGTGTTTTCACCGCAGAATTGCGGATCGGATTGTGAGAATGGCCGTGGTAGTAGTGGCAGTACAGCTGATGCTGGTGCTGGCAGGCTCCATTGCACTGTGCGCCCTGGAACCGCATATTTCCCTGATGGATGCGCTGTATGAAGTCGTATCTGCGGTAGCCACGGTAGGGCTGACGGCAGGTCAGACGCCGGGGCTGTCTCTGCCTGCCAGATATGTGATTATGGCGCTGATGTATCTTGGAAGAATCGGTCCGATCACACTGCCGATGATGATAGTGTCCAGACTGAGTAAGATGAATGACAGGCGGACGCTTCCGGAGGAGCACATCGTGGTAGGATAAAGGAGATAAGGAAGATGAAAAGGCAATATGTAGTGTTTGGAATAGGCAGGTTCGGTGCAAGTATAGCGAGGACGCTGGAGAACAACGGATGCCAGGTAATTGCCGTGGACAGAGATCCGGAAAAAGTGCAGATGATTGCAGATGAGGTCAGCTATGCCATGATGGCAGATGTAGAGGATCCGGAAGCAATTTCCAGCCTCGGGCTGAAAAATGTGGATGGAGCTATCATCACCATGGTAGACCACATGGAGGCCAGTATCGTAGCGGCCATGATGTGTCAGGAGATGGGTGTGGGATATGTGGTGGCCAGAGCCAGAAATGAGATCCACGGTCGTATTCTCGAAAAAATCGGAGTCACTAAGGTAGTTTACCCGGAGCAGGAGATGGGAGAGAGGATCGGGCGTTACATTGCGGCGCAAGATTTCATGGACTGGATTGCGCTTTCATCTGAGTATTCACTGGTAGAGATGAAAATGCCGGCGGAATGGGCCGGGAAAACTCTGATCGACCTGCGGCTGAGAGAACAGTTTGGATTTAATGTGGTGGGAATGAAAACGGGTGATGAGATGATTATGCGTTTTGACCCATCACAGCCGCTGGATCCGGATCAGGTACTGTATGTGATCGGAAAAAATCAGAATCTTGAGCATTTCCAGGATTAGAGCGTGTTTCGAAAACCATTTCCGCAACCTGCGAGCCCCACTTTGCGGCATACCAGATGTGAGATGACTCATGCTGGGCATTCTTGAATTTGCCGCTGTAATCTAAAAAAAACAAAAAATCAAAAAAATTTAAAAAATTCAAAAAAGCTGTTGACAGAATAAGACTTTTATGGTAATATCTCTACTTGTAGCGGACAGAACCGCTCAGGCTGCTGTGGCTCAGTCGGTAGAGCGTCACATTGGTAATGTGGAGGTCACGGGTCCGATTCCCGTCAGCAGCTTTCTACGAAAGATAAAAATCCCTTGCATTTGCAGGGGATTTTGTTGATTACGCCAGATAAAGGAGGCCGTGTATGAGAGTACACGGTCTTTTATTTTTGTTATAATAAAAAACGGACTGCTGGCAGTGATATGCTGAGAAACAGGTGTTGAGAATGGGAAGGCCGTGATTGAATTGTCTGAGAGGATGCGGGAAAAGGAATGAGTGAGCAGTTTGCTTAAGCAGATAAAAGATCGCTCTTTTTTTGTGAAAAGCTCATACGGTGCCGCCACTGTAAGGATGCTGCCGTGTCAAACCACTGCGTACTGCGGGAAGGGATACGGTGAAAAATCCGAGTCAGGAGACCTGCTTTTATTTTGTATATGTTTTTACGGTCTATAAAAATATATATAAATACCGGCGATATGACGCACAGAGAGGCAATATGCCTGTTATTCTAAAAAGCAGCAGAATTCTGCTGCTGTACGGTTTATGTATATTTTTAGGATGGCAGGCTTTTATATTGCAAAATTTTGGAGAAAAAGTCAGCAATAGGCAAAGCCTTTGATGCTGAAGGCCGATCTTCTGGAGAAAGTTTACCATGTAGAGATTGGTGTTTCCAGATCATCCGGAGGATTTACCACAGCAGTGCCGGTAAAGACAGTGGATGGAATGTGAATGTTGTGGCTTGCGGGCATCTGTAAATTGTAATGATGATGTGTAGACAGAAGCCACATAAGGGCGGCAGAAAAAAGAAACAAAAAAGGTCATTACCCTGCACGGCACCTGGCTTGGCGGTTACAACTGCACCGATGAAAATGATTTTCAGTCGGTGATTGACAATATCTACGACATCTCTTCCATCGGACAGACGGATGCAGGAAAGAATAAAGAGGTTTATGTGTTCCACACAGATTTTCTGGGCGCGGCCAAGAGACATATCGGCGTGCTGCAGCTGTGCAAATATCTGTATCCGGAAGAATTTGCCGATATCGATACATAGGAGTATGCAAAAGAATATTTTGAAAACTGGCTGGGAGCAGAGTACAAGGGGATCTGGTATTATGCGGCGAAATAATAAGCTGGAATATGCTGAGATTACAGGAAATGTAAATAATACTGTAAACGGAACTGCGAATAAAAAGAAAGGCATGGCTGTGGCTCTCACGGCCATGCTTTTTCTGCTTGTTTTTATGATCAGCTCCCATTGCGGATCGGCGGAAATTTCCGTGCTGGATCTGGTATGGCAGTGTATTTCAGGAAACCATAAAGAAAAGTTTGACAGTGTTTCGTACATCTTTTTTCAGGTGCGGCTGCCAAGAGTGATCCTCTGCTCGCTGACCGGCGCAGCACTGGGACTTTCCGGATGCGTGATGCAGAACATTCTGCGCAATCCGCTCGCATCGCCCTTTACGCTTGGCGTTTCAAGCGGGGCGTCTTTTGGCGCGGCACTTGCCATGGTAACGGGAACGACTCTGCTGAAAAACAGCACCATGTTCTCCGGCTATTCTCTGATTGCAGTGAATGCATTTGCATTTGGCTGCATTTCACTTGGTGCTGTCTGTCTGGTGGCAAAGATGTGTAAAAATAATATCAATATTTTAATTCTGACAGGAACGGCAGTCAGCAGCCTTTTTTCTGCTGGTGTTTCCATTTTGAAGTACATCTCATCGGCAGAGGCGCTGAAAAATCTGGATGTGTGGCTGATGGGCGGGTTCTGGGCATCCAACTGGAAGGCAGTGCTCATGATCCTGCCTTTTATTCTGCTGTGTCTGATTTTTACGATCCGCATGGCGTGGGATTTCAATTCCATGAATGCCGGGGAAGACATTGCGGCTACGCTGGGTGTCAATGTCAGACGTCTGAAAATGATTTCGCTGCTGCTGGTGACACTCGTCGCTTCCATATCCATTGCATTTTCCGGTGTGATCGGATTTATCGGTCTGGTAGCGCCGCATATCGCGCGCAGTCTCACAGGAACAGATAACCGCAGGCTGATCCCGGAGTCGGCACTGATGGGTGCGCTGGTGCTGCTGGTGTCTGATACCGTGGCAAGGACAGTGCTGCTTCCAAAAGAAATGCCGGTGGGGATCATTACTTCACTGATCGGCGTTCCGTTCTTTCTATTTATTCTCACACGAAAAAAGAAAATCTGGGGAAATTAACATGGAATTAAAGATAGACAAACTAAAAGCCGGATACGGAGAAAAGAATGTGGTTGACGAAATTACATTTACGGCGTGCAGCGGGAGAGTGACAGGCATTGCCGGCCCGAACGGTGTCGGGAAGAGTACGCTGCTCAAATGTGTGGCGGGCTTGATGCGCCCGGCCGGAGGCTGCATCAGCCTGGATGGAAGCGATATGGGAAAAATGAACAGCAGGGAGAGAGCCAGAGTGTTGGCTTATGTGCCGCAGAAACCGGCGCTGACGTTCCCGATGCAGGCGGAAGATTTTATTATGCTGGGACGGCGTCCCTATGTGGAGTGGAGCCTCAGAGAAAAGGACTATGCAGTGGCGGAAGAAGTGATCCGCTATCTGGATATTGCTCATCTGAGAGAAAAATATGTGGATGAGATCAGCGGAGGTGAGTATCAGAAAGTGATGCTGGCCAGGGCTCTCGTGCAGGAACCGAAAGTGCTGCTGCTGGATGAGCCTACCTCTGCGCTGGATATTCGTCATCAGATTGAAGTAATGCAGATCCTGCGCAGAGTTTCGCGAGAAAAAAACTGTATCGTACTGCTGGTCATGCATGATCTGTCACTGATTTTGCGCTTTACAGATCAGACGGCATTTCTGAGCGGCGGGCATCTGGAGGCTTTTGGAGATACGGAAGAAATCATGACGGAGGAACTGACAGAAAAAGTATTCGGGATCCCGGTGAAGATACTGAACACGCCGTATGGAATAACGATGATCCCGCAGGAGGAACAGATATGCACTATGGAGTAATCATGGATGACTGGGGCGAACACTGGAGACGCGCCATGGAAGAATGGTCCGGAGGGTACAGTATGCGGACGTTGGACGATGCGGAGGAGAGAAAGTTCTGGGCCGGATTTATGAAAGACAGAAAGGGCTGGCGTCAGGATGAGTATGCCGGGCCGATTGCGGAAAGAATGAAAGAAATCATAGAACCGCTGCATCCGGACAGTATTCTGGAGATCGGACCCGGATGGCAGTTTTTCTTACGATCATACCTTTTACAGCGCAATCCTGTACTGGGAACCCAAAAAATTGATAAAATATTGACAATAAAATACCGATGTGATACATTGAGTAGGTATAAATTTCATATCAGCATTTCAAGTGTACCGACAGCCTCAGACAGGATATTGCCTGTAAACGATCCGGGGGGTGCCGGTGAAGAGGGAATCAGGTGAAAGTCCTGAGCGATCCGGTCACTGTTAGCAGGGAGTGTGCGGCTAATGCCATTGTGCGAGTATGTTTGCATGAGAAGGCGGCCGCATGCTGTGATCTGCAGCCAGGAAACCTGCTTGAAGTGTATAAGGTTGGGACTGCCTGTGACGGTCTTCATCTGTCCATAGATATGGAATGCCTGGTTTTTATTATGACAATGTGTAATGATACCATTTGACTGTTAAAAAAATGTCAAATAACAGCATATCTACCGGGGACCTTATATCTGAAATTCTATACATATGAACTGCCGAATGACACATGGCGGGATGCTGTGTGCCGGATGGTAAACGTATGTCCGGGGAAGAAACTGCGCAGAATTGCGTGCAGAATGTCTTTGCGGATATACAGGGGATGGTGTCGAAAAGACATGTCCCGTAATTACAGGGCAGAATGGCTTTTGCCGCGTATCATGTGTAATCTTAAAATAATAAACCCCATAATCTCCAAAAGTCAAATACTCTGCTGCAAGCAACGGGTATTTAAAAATAATCAATATTTTACGCAGGCAAAAGCTCTTTCTGTGTACGTATTTTCCACGAGAAAGGAGCGGAATACTCAATATGGAAGAGTTAAAAAAGTACAGCTATTTTCCGGGATGCACTCTGAAGACAAAGGCAAAACAGCTGGATTATTATGCCAGAAAATGTGCAAATGTGCTGGGTGTCGAACTGGAAGAGCTGCCGGATTGGCAGTGCTGCGGCGGTGTGTATCCGTTAGGATCGGATGAGATCGGAAACAAACTGTCAAGTGTGCGTGCTCTGCAGGCGGCAAAAGAGCGTGGACAGGATCTGGTGACAGTCTGTTCAGCATGCCATCATGTAATCAAGCGTGTCAACGATGATATGGCCCATTCCGAAGATATCAGCATGCGTGCGAATAACTACATGAAGTTAGAAAAACCTTACAAAGGTGAGGTAAAGGTACTTCACTATCTGGAACTTTTAAGAGACGAGATTGGTTTTGATACCATCAGCAAAAAAGTGACAAATCCTCTGACAGGACGCAAAATCGGAGCCTATTACGGCTGCCTCCTTCTCCGTCCTTCCGGTATTCTTCAGTTCGACGATCCGGAAAATCCCACAATTATTGAAAACTTCATACGGGCACTTGGCGCAGAACCGGTGGTATATGGCATGCGCAATGAGTGCTGCGGCGGATATCTTTCTTTGAAAGAAAAGGAATTTACACAGAATCTGACCGGAGCCATTATGAAGTCTGCAGCCGCAAAGGGAGCAGAGGAGCTGATTACAGCCTGTCCGCTGTGTATGTACAATCTGAACCAGTATCAGGGACCGCACAAACTACAGGTATCGTATCTGACAGAACTTCTGGCGGAAGCGCTGGGAATAAAAGAAGGGATGCAGGAAGGTACGGACACGGAAGAACAGACAGCGGGAGCAGAGCTGATCGACGGCTGTGCCTGCATGGGAAAGGAGGCTGACTGATCATGGGAAAGACAGATAGGAAACTGGCCGGTGAGATCTGTGAGCTTAGCGGAGTGAAACCGTTAAAGTGTATGAAGTGCGGAAAGTGCTCGGCATCCTGTCCTGCTTATGAGGAGATGGATATCAAACCGCATCAGTTTGTCTCCTATGTGCAGAGAGGGGAGATCGAGCCTCTTTTGAAATCAGAAACCCTGTGGAAATGTCTTTCCTGTTTTGCCTGCGTGGAGCGCTGTCCCCGTGATGTGCGTCCGGGCAAGCTGATTGATGCTGTGCGCCAGACAGTGATCAGACAGAGAGGATGCGACCATCTGAGTGCGGATGAGATCCCGCAGCTTCTGGATCCCGAACTGCCGCAGCAGCTTCTGGTCAGCGCATTCCGCAGAGAGAAAAAGTAATCGGAGGTGAGAGAAAGTGCAGAGAATAGGTGTATTTGTCTGTCATTGCGGCAGTAATATTGCAGCAACGGTAGATGTAAAAAAAGTAGTGGAGACAGTACGGCAGGAGCCCGGCGTGGTCTATGCGGAAGATTATCAGTATATGTGTTCCGAGGCCGGACAGTCACGGGTGGCTGCAGCGATCAAAGAATACGGCCTTACGGGTCTGGTGATCTGCTCCTGTTCCCCGAGAATGCATGAGGCTACCTTCCGGAAATGTGCGGAGAAGGCCGGGCTGAACCCGTATATGGTAGAGGTTGCCAATATTCGTGAGCAGTGTTCCTGGATTCACAAAGATATGCAGGAAGCAACGCTGAAGGCTGTGATCCTGGCCAGAGCGGCCATTGCCAAAGTAAATCTGAATACGCCTCTGCAGCAGGGAGAGAGCCTGGTGACAAAGCGCGCCCTGGTTATCGGAGGCGGTATTGCGGGTATCCAGACTGCACTGGATATCGCAGATGCCGGATACAAGGTAGATATCGTGGAGAAGACCCCCAGTATCGGCGGACGGATGTCCCAGCTGGACAAGACATTCCCCACACTGGACTGTTCTGCCTGTATCCTGACACCCAAGATGGTGGAGGCATCAGCCCATGAAAATATTACACTGTATACCTACAGTGAAGTAGAGCATGTATCCGGTTTTGTAGGTGATTTCACGGTTGATATCCGTAAAAAAGCCCGCAGCGTGGACATGGATAAATGTACCGGCTGCGGCGTCTGCATGGAAAAGTGCCCGAATAAAAAAATCCCCAACGAGTTCAACAGGGGACTGAACAACAGAACAGCGATCTATACTCCGTTTGCACAGGCCATCCCCAATGTGCCTGTCATCGACAGAGAACACTGCACGAAGTTTAAAACAGGAAAGTGCGGTGTCTGCGAAAAGATGTGTCCGTCCAAAGCGATTGACTATCAGCAGCAGGATGAGATTGTGACACAGAAATACGGCGCGATTATCGTGGCTACCGGTTTTGATATGATCAAGCTGGACAAGTACGGCGAGTATTCTTACCAGGAAAGTCCGGACGTGATCACGTCCCTGGAACTGGAGCGTATCATGAATGCGGCAGGCCCCACCAAGGGACATCTGGAGCGCATGTCAGACCATCAGCCGCCCAAGGAAATGGTATTTATCCAGTGCGTAGGCTCCCGCTGCAGTGATTCGAGAGGAAAAAGCTACTGTTCCAAGATCTGCTGTATGTACACGGCTAAACAGGCCATTCTGATCCGAGATAAGTATCCGGATGTGAATGTGACCGTATTTTATATTGATGTGAGAACACCGGGCAAGAACTTTGATGAGTTTTACCGCCGCGCAGTAGAAGAGTACGGCGTGAATTATATCAAAGGACAGGTCGGTAAGGTAACAGAGACTGAGAACGGAAAACTTCTGGTGCAGGGCGTAGATCTGCTGGATCAGAAGCGCATGATGAAGGAAGCGGACATGGTAGTCCTGGCGGCTGCGATTGAGCCGAATCCGGATGTGAGAAAGATTGCGACAATGCTGACAGCCAGCATTGATACGAACAACTTCCTGACTGAGGCGCATCCGAAACTCCGTCCGGTAGAGTCCCCCACAGCGGGCGTATTTCTTTCCGGTGTATGCCAGGGACCGAAAGATATCCCGGAGACGGTAGCACAGGCCGGAGCAGCAGCCGTGAAGGCAATTGGACTGCTGGCCAAGGATAAACTGAAGACGAACCCGTGTACAGCCAAACCGGATGAACTGGTCTGCAGCGGCTGCTCTGTCTGCGCAAATGTTTGTCCTTACGGTGCGATTACGTATATTGAAAAAGAAGTCAGAGATCACGGCATCAGGGAAGTAAGGAGACTTGCCAGTGTGAACTCCGCCCTCTGTCAGGGCTGCGGAGCCTGCACGGTAGCCTGCCCGTCCGGAGCAATGGATCTGCTGGGCTTCTCCAACAGACAGCTGATTGCGGAGGTAGATGCGATATGCAAATAGAAGCAAAAGAAGAATTCAGACCTAAAATTGTAGCTTTCTGCTGCAACTGGTGCAGCTATGCAGGCGCAGACCTGGCAGGAAGCAGCAGGCTTTCCTATCCTGCAGACATCAAGATCATCCGTGTTCCCTGCTCCTGCAGAGTGAACCCGATGTTCATCCTGCGGGCATTTGAGAAAGGGGCAGATGGTGTGATCATGTGTGGCTGCCATCCCGGCGACTGCCATTACACCACAGGCAACTTTTATGCGAGACGTCGTATGACACTGCTTTTCTCCATGCTGGACTATATCGGTGTGGAAAACGGAAGAACGAGAGTGGAATGGGTTTCAGCTGCAGAGGGAGTCAAATTCTCCGCCACCATGAATGAGTTCGCTGAAAAGATCCATTCTCTTGGCAGAAATGTCAGATTGGAGGATATCAGATGCAGGAAAGAGTGATGGAAAAACAGCTGATTGAGCGCGCCAAAGAGCTGCTGGCGTCTGGGGAAGCTGTGAGAGTCCTCGGCTGGAAACGGGGCGATATGTCATACAATCCGGAGCCGGGATTTTTTGAGAATGAACAGGAGCTGGAGGAGCAGTTCGTTTACGACGGTTTCTGCGGCGCAAACCTGAGCAAATATATGATTGAAGCTTCCAAAAAGGAAGGAAAGACAGTCGTTTTCCTGAAACCATGCGATACCTACAGCTTTAACCAGCTGTTAAAAGAGCATCGGGTAGACCGGGATAAGGCTTATATGATCGGCGTAGGCTGCAAGGGAAAACTGGATGTAGAAAAGATCAAAGCACAGGGAATTTCAGGTATTGATACGATTGACGGAGCCGGTATGGATGATCCCTGCGACAAGCTTACGGTCACGACAATTTACGGTGACCAGGCAGAATGTACCTACGCTTCCGCAATGCTGGAGCGCTGCCATGTCTGCAAGGGCAAGGAACATATGATTTATGACGAAGAGATCGGCGAATCAAGAGATACCGTGGATGCAGAGCGTTTTGCCGAGGTGGAACGCATTGAGGCTATGAGCCCCGAGGAGCGTTTTGAATTCTTCCGGAGTGAACTGTCCAAATGTATCCGCTGCAATGCATGCCGAAACGTATGTCCGGCCTGCAGCTGTATCAAGTGCGTGTTTGATCAGGACAAGTTTGACAGTGCGCAGAAAGCCAATGCCACAGAGTTTGAAGAAAAGATGTTCCACATTATCCGTGCTTTCCACGTGGCAGGACGCTGCACGGACTGCGGCGAGTGCAGCCGCGTATGTCCGCAGGGCATTCCGCTGCATCTGTTCAACAGAAAACTGATCAAGGATATCAATGAGTTTTACGGAACATTCCAGGCAGGAGCCGACAGTGTGACCAAGGGCCCACTGACAGATTATACATTTAATGATGTGGAGCCTGGGATTGTGGCAGAAAGGAGCAAATAATGTATAAGATAAAAAAATCTGATCTGCCCGCTCTGTTTGAGAAGATTGGCAGCCAAAAAGAATTATTTGTGCCCGTAAAGCGCGCGGGACAGGTGAATTTCGGCCCCTGGAAAGCGGATGAAGAGGTGGATCTGGATACCTTAAAGGCAGTCAAATCCCCCAAAGATATATTTTTTCCGCAGTGTGAGACACTGTATTCCTGCAGGAGAGACGGACAGAAGCTCAGCATTGATCAGCAGGCTCTGCAGGATCAGTCTTTTGTTGTGTTCGGTATGCGCGGATGTGATGTAAAAGGTCTGGAAGTGCTGGATCGCGTGTTTTTAACGGATCCGGTAGATACGTTCTATCAGGCGAGAAGAGAGCACGGCGTGATTGTGGCGATGGCCTGTCACAGACCGGAAACCTCCTGCTTCTGCAGCGTATTTGGCAATGATGCGGCAAACCCCGCAGCAGATGTGGCTGCATGGATCGTGGAGGAAACACTGTACTGGCAGCCTGTAACCGAAAAAGGAAAGGCACTGACGGAAGAATTAAGCGGATTGCTCACAGATGCGGGCGCTGACGGCGAAGCGGCAGTGGAGCAGGAAAAAGAAAACATTCATGCGATTGTAGAGAAGCTGCCCTATACCGGACTTTCTCTGGATGCGTGGAAAAATGTCAGCGAGCTGGAACGCTTCGGATCATCGCTGTGGGAAGAGCTGTACAAGCCCTGCCTGGGCTGCGGCACCTGTACGTTCGTGTGCCCGACCTGCCAGTGCTATGATATCAGGGATTTCAACACAGGAAGCGAAGTGAAGCGTTTCCGCTGCTGGGACTCCTGCATGTATTCTGATTTTACCCTGATGGCGGCAGAGAACAGCCGTACGAGCCAGATGCAGCGTTTCCGCCAGAGATTTATGCACAAACTTGTATATTTCCCGGCCAACAACGACGGCATATATTCCTGCGTGGGATGCGGCAGATGTGTGGACAAGTGTCCGTCATCTCTGAATATTGTAAAAGTAATCAAAAAGTTTGCCGCTGCGGATGCAGAGGCGAAAGTGGGAGGTGCTGACAATGAGTGAGACAGGAATGACGAAAGAGCATACATGCACCTGCTATCCGGGATTTCAGCATGACACGCTGGTTCCGTCTGTGGGCGTCATCACAGATATCCGCCGCGAGACGCCGGATGTAAAGACCTTCCGCGTCAATGCGCCGGAGGGCGGCAAGGTATTTGAACATATGCCCGGTCAGTGCGCAATGCTGTGCGTACCGGGAGTGGGAGAGGCCATGTTTTCCATCACCTCTTCCCCTACCAACAGAGAATATCAGGAATTCAGCATCAAGAGCTGCGGAACTCTGACAAATTATCTGCACACAATGAATGTGGGCGATGAGATCGGGATCCGTGGGCCATACGGCAATCATTTCCCGGTAGAGGACAAGCTGAAGGGAAAAGACCTGCTGTTTATTGCCGGCGGCATCGGTCTGGCACCGCTGCGCTCTGTGATCAACTATGTGCTGGACAACAGAGACGATTACGGAACGATCGATATTCTCTACGGATCCCGCTCTGCGGCAGATCTGGTCCAGCTCAAAGAGATTCAGGAAGTCTGGATGAAGCAGAAGGGCGTCAATGTATATCTGACGATCGACCAGCCCCAGGAGGGATGGGACGGCCATGTGGGATTTGTACCCAACTATCTGAAAGAGCTGCAGTTTCCGAAGACCAAAACGGTGCTGGTATGCGGACCGCCCATTATGATTAAATTTGTGCTGGCAGGACTGATGGAGATGGGATTCGAGAAAAGCCAGGTTTACACCACGCTGGAGCTGAGAATGAAATGCGGCATTGGAAAGTGCGGCAGATGCAACATCGGTTCCAAGTTTGTGTGCAAGGACGGACCGGTATTCCGCTGCGACCAGCTGGATGAAATGACGGGTGAATACTAAACAGGACTTTTCGCTATAGAGAAAGGATTGCGATAGAAAATGGACAAGATGGTAAACGTATATTTTTTCGGTAAAAAATACATGGTTCCGGCAGAGCTGACCATTATGGCCGCTATGGAATATGCCGGTTATACTTTAAAGCGCGGATGCGGATGCCGTCACGGATTCTGCGGCGCCTGCGCCACCATTTACAGAATCAAAGGCAGAAATGAGCTGAAGACATGTCTGGCATGTCAGACTCAGGTAGAGGAAGGCATGTATGTGGCAAGCATTCCGTTCTTCCCCACAGACAAGCGTACCTATGAGATCAGGGATCTGCGTCCCACAGAGCAGGTGATGATGGAACTGTATCCGGAAATCTACAGCTGTATCGGCTGCAACGCCTGCACCAATGCATGCCCACAGAGCCTGAACGTGATGCAGTATATCGCATATGCGCAGAGAGGCGAGATTGAAAAGTGTGCAGAAGCTTCCTTCGACTGTGTTGCCTGCGGCTGTTGCTCTACCAGATGTCCGGCAGGTATCTCCCATCCGATGGTAGGTCTGCTGGCAAGACGTCTGACCGGTAAATATATTGAGCCGGAGAGCAGGCATCTGACCAAACGTGTGGAAGAAATCCATCACGGCGAGTACGACGCGCTGATCGAGCAGATTATGAACCGCCCGCTGGAGGAAATGCGGGAACTGTACAATACAAGAGAGATTGAGAAATAGGAGGGAGATTACCATGTATACAGAATCAATGCTGGAGTCCGTAAAAAAAGTGGAAGCTACCAGACCGCAGAGACTGGGAATGGAGCCGAAACGAATGACGGCAGAAGAAAAAGAGCAGCTGTTGCAGGCATTTCATCCCGACTATCGAGAGGATGGATTTGTAAAAATCGCCATTGGACCAAACAAGGGTGAGAAAGTACCCACAGAGCTGGGACATCTGCTTCATTCCAACAGCCGTCTGCTGGGAGTGGATGTAGATTTTAATAAAGTAGATTACGATACGGATGTGCTGATTATCGGAGGCGGCGGAGCAGGTTCTGCTGCGGCAATTGAGGCTCATGAGGCTGGCGCAAAGGTTATGATCGTGACAAAATTAAGAATCGGTGATGCCAACACCATGATGGCTGAGGGTGGTATTCAGGCTGCCGATAAGGAAAATGATTCCCCGGTACAGCATTACCTGGATGCGTTCGGCGGCGGACATTTTGCTGCAAGACCGGAACTGCTAAGGAAGTTGGTAATGGAAGCACCGGATGCGATCCAGTGGCTGAACGACCTGGGCGTGATGTTTGACAAGGCGCCGGACGGAACAATGATCACCACGCACGGCGGCGGAACTTCCAGAAAGAGAATGCATGCCTGCAAGGATTATTCCGGCGCGGAGATTATGCGTACCCTGCGTGATGAGGTCATCAATCGCGGGATCCCGGTGATCGAGTTTACTTCCGCGGTAGAGCTGATCAAAGATGACAAGGGACAGGTAGCCGGTGCTGTACTCCTGAATATGGAGACAGACGAGTACATGATCGCCCGCGCCAAAACTGTGATTATTTCGACGGGCGGCGCTGGAAGACTGCATTATCAGAATTTTCCGACCTCCAACCATTACGGTGCAACCGCAGACGGACTGGTGCTGGGATACCGTGCGGGAGCTCCTTTGCTGTACCAGGATACGATCCAGTATCATCCCACCGGAGCAGCTTTCCCGTCACAGATCCGCGGTGCGCTGGTAACAGAGAAGGTTCGTTCGCTGGGCGCTATGCTGGTAAATGCGGAAGGTGAGGCATTCATGCATCCGCTGGAGACCAGGGATGTAGCAGCTGCTTCTATCATCAGAGAGTGTACGGCACGCCATAAAGGTGTGGAGACCCCGATCGGAAACGGGATCTGGCTGGATACTCCGATGATTGAGGCACTTGGCGGTGAGGGTACCATTGAGACCCGTATTCCGGCTATGCTCCGTATGTTCATGAACTACGGCATTGATATGAGAAAGGTTCCGATCCTGGTATATCCGACTCTGCATTATCAGAACGGCGGTCTGGAGATCGGCGGAGACGGATTTACCAGGGCAATCAGCAATCTGCTGGTAGCAGGCGAGGCTGTGGGAGGTATCCACGGAAGAAACCGTCTGATGGGCAACTCTCTGCTGGATGTCATCGTATTTGGCCGTGATGCAGGAAAAGCTGCAGCAGCCAGAGCAAAAGAAGTATCTCTCGGCAATATGACACTGGATCATGTGCGCACTTATGCGGAAGAACTGAAAGCCGCAGGCGTGGAGAGCGGCGATGTATCTCCGCTGCTGCTGCCGCATTATGCCCGTCATGAGAGAACATTAGATGTGAATTGACTCTCGCCTTTACAGGGGCCGGGAAATAATCAGCATCGGTGTCGAGAGTCAATTCCCATCTAATATAGCCTCCGGCTGGATTGCAGAGGTGCGCAGGAGAAATATGTCATGCAGATGCAAGACGCGCACCTCGCAGCAAGAATGCTGGGCATTCTTGAAATGTGAAGTGACTCTCGCCTTTACAGGTGCCGGGATATGAATGCAGATGATTGGCAGACACGTTCCGGCACCAGAAAATTATGAATGATAAATTTATATATATATATGAAAGAAATATATGGTAGAATAGAACTATTCAAAGCCAGACAATTTCACAAAACAGAGGGAAAGGAGCAAAACTATGCGAGAGGTAGATGTAGCACAGATTACAGATGTGGTAGAGCGTCTCTGCATCGAGGCGAATGAGCATCTTCCGGAGGATATGAAGCAGTGTATCAGGGCGTGCAGAGCCTGCGAAGATGGCGAAATTGCCAAGGGAGTGCTGGACAATATTATTGAGAATTTTGAGATCGCGGACCGTGAATGCGTGCCGATCTGTCAGGATACCGGTATGGCCTGTGTATTTCTGGAGATCGGACAGGACGTTCATCTGACGGGAGGATTTCTGGATGATGCGGTAAATGAGGGTGTGCGCCGCGGTTATGATAAAGGCTATCTGAGAAAATCGGTGGTGAAGGATCCGATCCGCAGAGGAAATACAGGAGATAACACACCGGCTATGATCTATACCGAGATCGTTCCGGGAGAGCAGGTCAGGATTACGGTAGGACCTAAGGGATTCGGCAGCGAGAACATGAGCGCGATCCGTATGTTTAAGCCGTCGGCAGGATTGCAGGGCATCAAGGATTTCATTCTTGAGACCGTAGAGACGGCAGGTCCCAACCCATGTCCGCCTATGGTAGTGGGCGTTGGTATCGGCGGTACGTTTGACAAAGCGGCTCTACTGGCTAAAAAAGCGCTGATGCGTCCCGTTGATTCACAGAATCCGGACCCGTATTATGCAGATCTGGAGAAAGAGATGCTGGAGAAAATTAACCGCCTTGGCATTGGTCCGCAGGGATTTGGCGGAAAAACAACTGCTCTGGGCGTCAACATTGAGACGATGGCAACTCACATTGCAGGAATGCCCTGTGCCATCAATATCAATTGTCATGTAACGAGACATAAAACGGAGGTGATCTGATCATGGAGAGAAGGCGTATTCAGCTTCCATTGACGGAAGAGCTGGCAAAGACATTGCATGCGGGAGATCAGGTACTGGTGACCGGCACGATCTACACATCCAGAGATGCAGGTCATAAAAGGATGTGTGAAGCACTGGCCAGAGGGGAGAAGATCCCCTTCGATCCCAAGGATGCTACCATTTATTACGTAGGCCCTACGCCGGCAAAACCGGGACATGTGATCGGTTCTGCAGGTCCGACCACAAGTGGACGTATGGATGCCTACGCACCGACTATGATGTCCGTAGGTGCCAGAGGAATGATTGGAAAGGGTGCCCGCCTGCCGGAAGTAGTTGAGGCCATGAAGAAATATCATGGAGTTTATTTCGGAGCCATCGGAGGCGCCGGAGCTCTTCTTGCCAAATGTATCAAGAAAGCAGAACTGATCGCATATGAAGATCTGGGTGCCGAGGCGCTTCGCCGCCTGTATGTGGAAGATATGCCGCTGGTAGTCATCATCGACTGTGAAGGAAACAACCTTTATGAACTGGGGCGCGGAGAGTATCTGAAAGAACACGGAGCGAAAGCGGATTGCGAATGAACGCTTTACTTATGTCCCGAAGAGTCAGAACATCTATAGGCTGTGCGTGCGAAAATAACTGCCGGAAATATAAAAAAGATATAACTATTATATAAAAAAGATATTTTTTTGCGTTCTGAGAATTTGCTATAGTAGTGCGGACGATACAAGAGAATTTTCAAACGCGCTTTAAAATAAATTGAGAAAGCAGGTAGCGGTATGTTAAAGAGACAAATGTCTGAAACTTTCCGGCTGGGAGCGATCCTGGCTGCGTCCGGAGGATTTATGGATGCATATTCCTATATGTGCCGGGACGAGGTGTTTGCCAATGCCCAGACGGGAAATATGCTTCTTCTGGGCATCAATCTTGCAGAACAGAACTGGCCTTTGACGATCCGATATTTTTTTCCGGTATTTGCATTTGCCGCAGGGATTGTACTCTCTGATCTGGTGAGACATCACTTGGAGGATCACAGTCTCCTGCACTGGCGTCAGCTGGCGGTAGTGGTGGAGGCGCTTGTTTTACTGGGTGTCTGCTTTATTCCGCAGGAGTATAATCTGCTGGCCAACAGCCTGACATCGCTGGCCTGTGGGATCCAGGTGGAGAGTTTCCGTAAGATTCATGGAAACGGTGTGGCTACTACGATGTGCATCGGCAATCTGAGAGGCGCCACGCAGAATCTGATGGAGTTTATGGAGACACATGAGCGTCGGTTTATCACCCGCAGCGGAATGTATTTTGGCATCATTTTCTGTTTTGTGTGCGGAGCGGTTCTGGGTAATTTTTGCGTCGGGTGGCTTCGTGAACAGGCGCTGCTGGTCTGTGTTGCACTGCTGCTTATCTCGTTCCTGTTGATGTTCGTGGATGGAGAGAAGGATGAGGAAGAACGGGAAAAAAGACGGAAAATGAAACTGAAATAGTAAAAACAAAAGAGGCTTTTCTGAACTGCGCCGGCAGTCAGGTGTTTGTGTTACGCGAGCAGGCTGCGCTTTAGGTGCGCAGCGCTTCGACCAGTTTTCTGGCGGCAATGCTCTGGGGACGTGAGGTATCGCGGATGAGACAGATCTGACGTTCAGGCACTTCTTCCACAAGGGGAATCCGCAGGATCTGTCCCTGTTCCAGTTCCAGAGCTTTTTGGGCCAGAGGTTCCGGATAGAAACCGATCCCGAGATTGTACTGGATCATGGGAAGGATCTGATCCATGGTAGCGGCTTCCATATCAGGATGGAAAGGGAGACCGTGGGAAAGAAAGTACTGAACATAGAATTCTCTGGTGCTGGTGCCTGTGCCGAGAGAGATCAGAGGAAAACAGATCAGGTCTTCAAGCTTGCGGGGCCGGGCAGCCAGCTCTGTATATTTAGAACCGCCAACCAGTATTTCGCGGAAGGAACACAGCGGAATACTGCGGAGCGGTTTTTTTATGCTGATCGGAGCAGTGACGACAGAAAAATCTACAACACCCTTTTCCAGGGCGTCCACAGCCTGCGGAGTAGAATGATTGGAGATCCGCAGACGGATATGAGGATAGGTTTCGTGGAAACCAGAGAGCCGCTCAAGCAGAAAGAGCCGCAGCGCGGATTCGCTGGCTCCGATACTGACAATGCCGGTCTCCAGGCTCTGATCCCGCTGCAGTTCACTTTCTCCAAGGCGCAGCTGCTCAAACGCGATGGAAACATGGGCATAAAGGCGCGATCCCTCGGGTGTCAGTGTGACACCCCGGTTGGTGCGGATAAAGAGCTTGCAGTTGAGTTCACTTTCCAGATTGTTCATGCATCGGGTAATATTGGGCTGATTATTGTCCAGAATCTCAGCCGCCTTGGTAAAACTGCGGTATTGTGCGACGTAGTAAAAAATCCGGTAGTAATCGTAATTTGCCATTGGCAGGTATCCTTTCTGCTACAATATATTTATGGTTAATATCCCTTACAGTCAGTAAGGAATGATCCATTTTGTTGCTTAAGCTGTATAATGATGAAACAATTGGTATATCGTCTTTCTTTCTAATTTGTTAGGAAGACGCCTGGTTCTATAAGCGGTAAGGGACAACAGATTGTCACATATACAGGAAAGTATAATTCAGAACCACCTAAAATGCAACGGAGAATAACCATGAATGAAAGTTTTGAACATGTTTCTGAGAAATGATTGATAGATAAATATGAAGGAATTATAATGCGATTATAAAAAAATATAAACAATGGAGGAAAAGGAAATGGGAGTTGCTTCACTGGTTTTGGGTATTGTTTCTATTGTATTCAGTGTATTTTCAGCTGGTACTCTTTCTGCTGTTCTTGGTATTGTGGGTATCGTTCTTGGCGCGCTGGCTAGAAAAAATCATCCGGACGGAATCGCTACAGCCGGTCTTGTTTGTTCCATCATCGGAACAATTCTGAGTCTGCTGATCGTGATTGCCTGCGTAGGATGTACTGGTGGACTGGCAGCACTGAGCAGCCTTAATTAAAGTACATAGCAAACAGTAAAAACTGCTGCATGGGAGAGCGGACGTGTTGGCCGTATGCCTGTGCGGCAGTTTTTTTGTATAGGATTAGGGTGTCAAAACACCCTAATTACAGATTACACGGATTGTTACGTGCTTCGCACTTCCACAATCCTTCCCCATATTCGCATATCGTGAAGCTTACGCTCCACTTTTATGCTCATATGGGGCGTGTCAAAAGGTCTTTCCCCCACCACGGTGCAAGCACAGATTAAGTCAGATCTTCTGATACTGTAATCTTTACAGGAAATTATGTTTCCTGAAAATGGCTTTATATTGCTGAAGATGGGAAAAATAGAAGATGGAGAGTACTATATGATATTTCAGATCTGAACATTTACGGTTCCATATTATGTTTTTTTTATTGCGCTGGGGATTGTCGCAGCATCGGTGGTCGGGCTGTTGCAGGTGCGTCACTTTCATCTGGATGCCAATGATTTTATCATTGTGGCGGCGGTCAGCGGACTGGGTGGTTTTGTGGGTGCCAAGCTGCTGTATTTGCTGGTGAGCTGGCATGAGATTGATGTTTCCAGGCTGCTGGAGCCGGAGTACCTGAATGAACTGATGCAGGGCGGATTTGTGTTTTACGGCGGCGTGATCGGAGGTGTCGCAGCCATGCTGGCCTGCGGGAAAATAAGAGCGCTTCATGTGGACAGCCTGAAATATGCGGGGATCTGTATTCCGTGTGTGCCGGTGGCTCATGCATTTGGCCGTATCGGCTGCCGGATGGCCGGATGCTGTTATGGCATTCCCTATCAGGGACCGGGCAGCATTGTGTATCACCACTCCAGTTTCGCACCAAATGAAATCGAACTGTTTCCGGTACAGAGTGTGGAGGCAGCGGGAGAACTGCTGATTGCGGCAGTGCTTCTGATTTATCTGGATAGCGGGCGCAGCCGTAGCAAAAGCAGACATGGAATGGCACTGTATTTTGTGCTGTATGCGATACTGCGGTTTGTGCTGGAATTTTTCCGATATGACGGAAAAGAGCGGGGGATATGGGGCATTTTTTCCACATCTCAGTGGATCAGTCTGGCAATCCTGGCCGGGCTGGCAGTGTGGGCAGTTAGTCTGAGAAGGAAAGAAAGAGAAACACGTTCTGGCGCCTGTCTGTAAAACCATTTAAAAGCCTTTTTCAAACACGCTCTAATGTGCGCAGCTTGCAGGGATAGTTTCCACTCGTGTGGCAGATTGTCTGCAAAATGATGAAAAATAATAAGAAAAAATGAAAAAAATTGAATGAAATTAAGTTTTTCTGTGCGAACAGAGAAAAGATATGATATAATTTTTCCAATAAACCGAAGATTTCTTTATTGTTTCATTGTTGCTGAAGAGATCGGTAAACAACAGTAAGATTTCTTGGGAGATCCGGGCTGACGGGACTTTTTACAAGCTGCAAGTTCCGGTTTGCGGAAATGGTTTGTCAGACACGTTCTGGTGTATCCCGGATAAGTATTATTGGAAAAGGAGCGAGAGATGAAAGAAAGAGAAACGTTTGGATCCCGCCTGGGATTCATTCTGGTGTCTGCCGGATGTGCGGTGGGGATCGGAAATGTGTGGAAATTCCCCTACATCTGCGGACAGTATGGGGGAGCGACATTTATTGTCATTTATCTGGTATTCCTGGCTATTCTGGGACTGCCGATCCTGGTGTGTGAGTTTGCGGTGGGCCGCGGCAGCCGCAAGGGTATGGCGACAGCGTTCGATAGGCTGGAGCCGGCGGGCACCAAATGGCACCGGTTGAAATGGATCAGCATTCTGGGCAGCTATCTGCTGATGATGTTCTATACAATGGTAGGCGGATGGATGCTGTTTTATGCATGGCGGACTGCGACCGGCGGACTGGCGGAGCTTGATTCCAAGCAGGTGGGCAGTGCGTTCAGTGATATGCTGGGATCTGCGCCTACGATGACAGGGTGGATGATTGCCACGGTAATCCTTGCATTTGCAGTCTGCGCCCTGGGTCTTCAGAACGGTATTGAAAAAATTACAAAAATCATGATGAGTATTCTGATTGTCCTGATGGTGGTGCTGGCGGTTCACTCCCTTTTCCTGGAGGGAGCCATGGAAGGCGTGAAGTTTTATCTGGTACCGGATTTTGGCCGGATTTCGGATTACGGGATCGGTACGGTGGTATATGCAGCCATGTCCCATGCGTTCTTTACCCTGAGCGTAGGCATCGGCGCAATGGAGATTTTTGGAAGCTATATGAAACGCGAGCACAGGCTGATGGGTGAGGCAGTGACTATTGTGCTGCTGGATACATTTGTGGCACTGATGGCCGGCTTCATCATTATCCCCGCCTGTTTTGCCTACAATGTAGAGCCGGGAGCAGGCCCGTCCCTGCTGTTCATCACGCTGCCCAATGTATTTAATCATATGCCGAACGGACAGATCTGGGGAACATTTTTCTTTATATTCATGTCGTTTGCGGCGCTTTCTACGATCATCGCAGTGTTTGAAAATATTATTTCATTCTTTATTGATATGCTGGGATGGACCAGAAAAAAGACAGTGGCTCTGAACCTGGTGCTGATTATTGTATTGTCCATGCCGGCAGTGCTGGGATACAATGTGCTGAGCGGGATTCAGCTGCTGGGTTCCGGAAGTACGCTGATGGATGTGGAAGATTTTCTGGTATCCTACAATCTGCTTCCTCTGGGCAGCATGGTATTCGTGCTGTTCTGTGTCAGAAAGAACGGATGGGGCTGGAAAAACTTTATTCAGGAGGCCAATACCGGTGCGGGAATGAAAATGCCGGAAGGCGGCTGGCTGCGCTTCTATATGACATGGATCCTTCCGCTGATTATTCTGGTAGTTTATCTGAAAGGATATTATGATTTCTTTGTAAATCAGGGTACGGTGATCCTCGTTTCCTGGATGATCTTTGCAGTAGTGCTGCTGGCAGTGATCCTGGCCGTGGCGTTCCGCTCAGAGAAAAAGACGGCATAAATGTCAGAGCAACAGGAAACAACCGGGTATCAGTGGTGGAAGTAATCTCTGCCACTGTACAAGTACAGGTAAGGCTGGAATTTTTGACACTGTGACCGTAAATCGGAAATACAACAAAATATAGACAGCAAAAATGAAAAAGTCTTGACTTCCTGCGTTGGATCATGTTATACTGTTCGGGCGTATGGAAGCAGGCTTTTTTTTTATGCCTGAAAACTTGCGGTTTTTAAGCGGGCCGCAGACGTATCGTAAACTAAATCAAGGAGAGCGAGGTGGAAGTTGTGCGTACTAGAATTACATTGGCGTGTACGGAATGTAAACAGCGTAACTACAACATGACGAAGGATAAGAAAACTCATCCGGACAGAATGGAAACCAAAAAGTACTGCCGTTTCTGCAAGAGACACACGGTACACAAGGAAACCAAATAGTCACAGTTTCGAGCAAAGGAAGGTACAGATATGGGAAGTTCAGAAGTTACCCCCAAGAAGAGCTGGTTTGACGGTCTGAAAGCAGAGTTCCATAAAATCATCTGGCCGGCGAAACAGGATGTTCAGAAACAGACCGTAGCAGTGGTTGCTGTTTCTGTTGCGCTCGGAATTATCATTGCCCTGCTGGATTTTCTTGTTCAGCACGGTGTGGATTTCCTGGTAAACATTAAGTTCTAGTTCAGAAGGACAAAGGTGATTGTATGGCAGAAGCGTGCTGGTATGTGGTTCATACCTATTCAGGCTATGAGAACAAGGTAAAGGCCAACATTGAAAAAACAATTGAGAACAGACATCTGGAAGATCAGATCCTGGAAGTCCGTGTTCCCCTGCAGGATGTGGTGGAGCTGAAAAACGGAGTCAAAAAGACAGTTCAGAAAAAGATGTTTCCGGGCTATGTCCTTCTTAATATGATCATGAACGATGATACCTGGTACGTCGTAAGAAATACCAGGGGAGTGACCGGATTTGTTGGTCCGGGATCCAAGCCGGTTCCGCTGACGGAGACAGAGATGTTCAATCTCGGTATTCAGGCGGCCAATATTGAGGTGGATTTCGAGGAAGGCGATACAGTAAATGTTATCGGCGGCGTATGGAAAGACACAGTCGGCGTGATCCAGTCCATTAACCAGAGCAAGCAGAGCGTCACAATCAATGTTGAGCTGTTCGGTCGTGAAACACCGGTAGAAATAAGTTTCACAGAAATCAGAAAGTTGTAAGTCACAGACAAATCTGCAGTTATCTGCAGAAGTGGGAGGGAAACCCCCGACAATACCACATAGGAGGTCATTGAAATGGCAAAGAAAGTAACAGGATATATTAAATTACAGATCCCGGCCGGCAAGGCTACTCCGGCTCCTCCAGTTGGTCCTGCACTGGGTCAGCACGGCGTAAATATTGTTCAGTTTACAAAGGAGTTCAATGCAAGAACAGCAGATAAGGGTGATCTGATCATCCCCGTAGTAATCACTGTTTATGCAGACAGAAGCTTCAGCTTCATCACAAAGACTCCGCCTGCAGCAGTTCTGCTGAAAAAAGCATGCAACCTGAAATCAGGTTCAGGTGTTCCCAACAAGACTAAGGTAGCTACCATCTCCAAAGACAAAGTGCGTGAAATTGCTGAGATGAAGATGCCGGATCTGAACGCAAGCAGCGTAGAAGCAGCTATGAGCATGATCGCTGGTACTGCAAGAAGCATGGGAATTGTTGTTGAAGATTAATTGAACAAACAGTGGGAGGGTTAATCCCGCGACTACCACCAGGAGGTTATTTAATATGAAAAGAGGAAAGAAATACGTAGAAGCTGCCAAGGCAATTGACCGCGCAACACTCTACGAGGTAAACGAGGCAATCAGCCTGGTTAAAAAATCAGCTGTTGCAAAATTTGATGAGACAATCGAAGTTCATATCAGAACCGGATGCGATGGACGTCATGCTGATCAGCAGATCCGTGGTGCTGTAGTTCTGCCGCACGGAACCGGTAAAAAGGTTCGTGTACTTGTATTCGCCAAGAATGCCAAAGCCGAGGAAGCAAAGGCAGCAGGCGCTGAGTACGTTGGAGCAGAAGAACTGGTACCGAAGATCCAGAATGAAGGATGGCTGGACTTTGATGTAGTAGTAGCTACACCGGACATGATGGGCGTTGTTGGACGTCTGGGACGTGTACTTGGACCGAAGGGCTTAATGCCGAACCCGAAGGCTGGTACCGTAACGATGGATGTAACAAAAGCCGTAAACGATATCAAAGCTGGTAAGATTGAATACAGACTGGACAAAACAAACATTATCCATGTGCCAATTGGAAAAGCTTCTTTCACAGAAGAACAGTTAACGGACAACTTCCAGACGCTTATTGAAGCAATAAATAAAGCGAAACCCGCAGCTCTGAAAGGTCAGTACCTGAGAAGCGTAACTATCGCTCCGACAATGGGCCCGGGCGTTAAGCTGAATCCTGTAAAACTTGTATAAAAATATGTTGACATACTCGATCGGTTGTGTTATCCTTAAAAAGATGACTGCCGAAGACAGCAGGTGCCGCAAGGCATAAGGTGAAAACGCCTGCCGAGGAGTATGAATTCTAACACAGGAATTTGAACCCTCTCTGTCCATGCAGAGAGGGTTTTTATTTTGAAACTGCAATAGTCCGCCGGTTAATGCGGCGCAGCTTCAGGATAATACGTGCGGCGGTACACAAAATCTATAAGGAGGTGCACCATTCATGGCAAAAGTTGAACTGAAGAAACCTGTAGTGGAAGAGATTTCTGCAAACATCAAAGATGCTCAGTCTGTTGTGCTGGTTACTTACTGTGGTATCAACGTTGAAGCTGACACTGCTCTTCGTAAAGAGCTGAGAGAAGCTGGCGTGACCTACAAAGTATACAAAAACACAATGATGAACTTTGCATTCAAGGGAACAGAATTCGAACCGTTATGCGAACATCTGGAAGGACCGAATGCGATCGCTATTTCCAAAGACGATGCAACAGCTCCGGCCAGAATCGTGGCTAAGTATGCAAAGACAGTTCCGGCACTGAAAATGATTGCCGGTGTGGTAGAAGGTAACTACTACGATGAGAAGGGCGTGAATGCGCTGGCAGCTGTTCCGTCAAGAGAAGAACTTCTTGGCAAACTGCTTGGAAGCATCCAGTCACCGATCACCAACCTGGCTCGTGTTCTTAATCAGATCGCAGAGTCCAAGGGCGCAGAAGCTTAATCGCTTTGTCTAATTCTAACAAACCTAAATTTTGAAAATCAGGAGGAAAATAAAATGGCAAAATTAACAACCGCTGAGTTTATCGATGCTATTAAAGAGTTATCTGTATTAGAGCTGAACGAGCTGGTAAAAGCTTGTGAGGAAGAGTTTGGCGTATCTGCAGCAGCAGGCGTTGTTGTAGCAGCAGCAGGTGCTGGCGCAGCAGAAGCAGCAGAAGAGAAAGATGAGTTTGATGTAGAGCTGACAGAAGTTGGCCCTAACAAAGTTAAGGTTATCAAAGTTGTTCGTGAAGCAACTGGTCTGGGTCTGAAAGAAGCTAAAGAAGTAGTTGACGGTGCTCCGAAGGTAATCAAAGAGGGCGCATCCAAGGCTGACGCTGAAGAGCTGAAGACAAAACTGGAAGCTGAGGGAGCAAAGGTTACTCTGAAATAATTCAGAACAATCGAGGCTTGCGATATCAGTGCGAAGGCACAGGGAACTGTACCCTGTGCCTTCGTCTTTTTATGAAACAGAAAAGCCTGCCGGGGTTTTCTGTTTCATAAAAAGATGTGCTGTCAAAGTTGCGGCCCGCGGGGTGTGCGAAGCACACTTTTGCTCCTTTCACAGGAAATTGCGTCCTGTGAAAGAAAAAGCCTCCGGCAGAATGCGCAGCTCGCAGAGAAGAAATATGCTCGCGCGCGGAACAAAAGCTGTGCTGTCAAAGCAGTGGCCCGCGGGGTGTGCGAAGCACACTTTTGTTCGATTATAGTTATAGCTTCTATTTTTATAGCTCCTGCTTTGCATTCCATTTATAAAAGATCTATTCAAAAATGTCCCGGTATTCTTGCTGCGAGGTACATGTCCTGTGTCTGCGTGACAGAGTTCTCCCGCGCACCTCAGCATCTACACTCGGTTTCTATAAGCTGTCATGTGAGTACTCTCAGAGAAAGTAAAGATTCATAAAAGAAAAGATGCCCATGTTGCACAGTCGTCACTTGCTTTAAAACAGGAATCGGCAATTATTCATCAAATGAAAATAAAAAATAAAATACTTGACATGAAAATATAGATGCGATAAAATGTAAGTTGCACTATTATGTAAGAATATATAAAAGGCATTATTATGCCCAAAAGTTAGTTGAACAAGACTGTAGAAAGAACAGAGGTGAAACATCAATGGAGAAAAACAGGATTCGTCCTATTGCTAATGGTAAAAGCTTTCGCATGAGTTATTCACGTCAGAAAGAAGTTCTTGAGATGCCTAATCTTATTGAGGTTCAGAAGGATTCCTACCAGTGGTTCCTGGATGAGGGTCTCAAGGAAGTCTTTGATGATATTTCCCCGATCGAGGATTACAGTGGCAAACTGAGTCTTGAGTTTGTTGACTTTACCCTGTGTGAAGATGATGTGAAGTATTCCATCGAGGAATGCGCAGAGCGGGATGCCACTTTTGCTGCACCGCTGAAGGTGAGAGTAAGACTTCATAATAAAGAAAATGATGAGATCAGCGAGCATGATATTTTCATGGGAGATCTGCCGCTGATGACGGCTACGGGAACATTTGTGATCAATGGAGCTGAACGAGTGATTGTCAGTCAGCTGGTACGTTCTCCGGGAATTTATTATGGTATTGCTCACGATAAGATCGGTAAGGAACTGTATTCCTGTACCGTGATTCCCAACCGGGGTGCCTGGCTGGAATATGAAACAGACTCCAATGATGTTTTTTATGTGCGTGTAGATAGAACGAGAAAGGTACCGGTGACCGTGCTGATCCGTGCGTTGGGCATCGGAACCAATGCAGAGATCATCGAGCTTTTCGGTGAGGAGCCCAAGATCCTGGCTACTCTGACAAAAGATACATCTGAATCCTATCAGGAGGGTCTTCTGGAGCTGTACAAGAAGATCCGTCCCGGCGAGCCTCTGGCAGTAGAAAGCGCAGAAAGTCTGATTACCAGCATGTTCTTCGACCCGAGAAGATATGATCTGGCAAAGGTTGGACGTTATAAATTTAATAAAAAACTGATGCTGAGAAACAGGATTAACGGTCAGGTGCTGGCTGAGGATGTGGTAGATCCTACCACCGGAGAGATCTTGGCCGAGGCCGGTACACTTGTAGACCGTGAGCTTGCAGACCGGATCCAGAATGCAGCAGTTCCCTATGTTTGGATCCAGGCTGAGGAGCGCAATGTCAAAGTGCTTTCCAGCATGATGGTTGACATTACCAACTATGTGGATGTGGATCCCAAGTCAGTAGGAGTTACAGAATTAGTATACTACCCGGCACTGGAAAAAATACTGGAAGAATATTCTGATCCGGAAGAGCTCAAAGAAGCAATTAGCAGATCTGTCCATGATCTGATCCCGAAGCATATTACGAAGGAAGATATTCTTGCTTCCATCAACTATAATATGCATCTGGAGTACGGCATTGGCAATGACGACGATATCGACCATCTGGGCAACCGTCGTATCCGTGCTGTCGGTGAGCTGCTGCAGAACCAGTATCGTATCGGTCTGTCCAGACTGGAGCGGGTGGTTCGTGAGCGCATGACCACACAGGAGCCGGAGGGTATCACTCCGCAGTCCCTGATCAATATCAAACCGGTGACCGCTGCTGTCAAGGAGTTCTTCGGATCTTCCCAGCTGTCACAGTTCATGGATCAGAACAACCCGCTGGGTGAGCTGACTCACAAGAGACGTCTTTCAGCCCTGGGCCCTGGCGGTCTGTCAAGAGACCGTGCCGGTTTCGAGGTTCGAGACGTACATTATTCTCATTACGGAAGAATGTGCCCCATTGAGACCCCTGAGGGACCGAACATCGGTCTGATCAACTCACTGGCCTGCTATGCGCGGATCAATGAGTATGGTTTCGTAGAAGCACCTTACAGAAAGATTGACAAGACTGATCCGAAAAACCCGAGGGTTACAGAAGAAGTTGTTTATATGACCGCTGACGAAGAGGACAATTATCATGTAGCGCAGGCTAATACACCGCTGGACGAAGAAGGTCACTTCATCAACAACAATGTATCCGGTCGTTACAGAGATGAAACGCAGGAATATGAACGCAGTCGTTTTGATTATATGGATGTGTCTCCTAAGATGGTGTTCTCTGTAGCTACGGCCCTGATCCCGTTCCTGCAGAACGATGATGCGAACCGTGCGCTGATGGGATCCAACATGCAGCGTCAGGCCGTGCCGCTGCTGACTACAGAAGCTCCTGTTGTCGGTACAGGTATGGAAGTAAAGGCAGCCGTTGACTCAGGTGTGTGTGTTGTTGCCAGGAGAGCTGGTGTGGTAGAACGTTCCGAGTCCAACCGCATCATTATCAAGGCAGAAGACGGCACAAGAGATGAGTACCGTCTGAGAAAGTT
>CAKRNX010000009.1 GCA_934371475.1 uncultured Lachnospiraceae bacterium | reverse complement strand
AGCTGAGAATTATATTCCGCTGGATATTGTGACAGCGGACAATATCGAAGAGTTCCCGTATCCGGAATGGTAAGTCAGAGAAAACGATCTGACAAAAATCATAATGAAACTGCAAATCAGTTAGTTGGTTGTGTGAAATCAGTGAAGCGGGCTGCAATAGCCGCTTGCTAGAACATGATGAGAATCGGATTACCCGCCGCAAGGCGGGTAATCCGGCATTTAAAGCAGATATTTAAAGTACAGATTTCGAAAGTGCAGATCTTGAAGGTGCGCAGGAACGTATGCCATGAGCACATGGTGCAGTAATTTTGCAGCAAGAATGCTATGGCATCCTGGAACAGGATGTCAGAACTATCGAAATGTCAGAACTATCGCTTCAGAAGGAGGAAACAATGATATGGCAGCAAATAAAACCGCGGAACCGATCCTGTCGATCCGGAATGTAAGCAAACAGTTTCCCGGTGTAAAGGCACTGGATGACGTGTCATTGGATGTCCGCCGGGGAGTTGTACACGGAATTGTGGGTGAGAATGGTGCCGGAAAGTCCACTCTTATGAAAATACTTTCCGGGGTGTATACAAAAGATTCAGGAACGATTGTATTTGAAGGACAGACGATTGAAAAAACCAACCCGGTGGAATCGTTGAGAAGAGGACTGAGTATTATTTATCAGGAATTCAGTCTGATTAATTCCATGAGTGTGGGTGAAAATATTTTTCTGGGAAGATTCAGAGAAGCAGGGGGAATGCGCGGCACCCATCAGAAAGCGGCGCAGCTTCTGGAAAAGATAGGTGCTTCCATTAATACGCGCAGTTATGTATCGGAGTTGAGTACATCTGAAAAGCAGATGGTAGAGATTGCGAAAGCTCTTTCGTTTCAGTCAAAACTGATTATTATGGATGAACCGTCCAGCAGCCTGACAGAGGATGAGTTTGTCAAACTGGGGAAAATCATCAATCAGCTGCGGGATCAGGGGATTTCTATTATTTATATAAGCCATAAACTGGATGAAATATTTGAATACTGCGATTATGTGACCGTTATGCGCGACGGTCATGTGATTGATACCAAACTCATCGGGAAACTGAGCCGAAAAGAGATGGTCGCTATGATGGTGGGCAGAACGATAGAGAATGAGTATCCGGAGCGGCCGCGCTGTGTGGGCGAGCCTCTGATGAAGGTGGAGCATCTGAATACCAGAAAGCTGCACGATATCTCATTTACGCTGAACCGTGGAGAGATCCTGGGATTTGTAGGGCTGGTTGGAGCAGGGCGGACGGAGATTGTCCGGGCAATCTACGGCGCGGATAAGGCACAGCATAAGGAGATTACGATTGAGGGCAGACCGGTGAAAATCGCCGGACCCAGAGACGGCAAACAGCAGGGGATGGCATTTGTGCCGGAGGATCGCAAACAGCAGGGACTGGTGCTGCCTTTCTCCGTGGAGTCAAATATCTCGATGGCAAATCTGGGAAAGATCAAAAAGGGAATGTTCCTTTCGGCGGCCAGTGAGCGGAAGATGGCGGAGCACAGCATTAAGGAGCTGCTGATCAAGACACCGTCTCCGGCAGCTGCCGTGGTGAATCTTTCCGGCGGAAACCAGCAGAAATGTATTATCGGGCGCTGGTTGGAGACAGATCCGAAGATCCTCATTTTTGATGAGCCGACCAGAGGAATTGACGTGGGCGCCAAGTATGAGATTTACATGCTGATGAAGAAAGCGGTAGAGGCGGGAAGTTCTATTATCCTGATTTCTTCCGAGCTTCCGGAAGTGCTGAATATGAGCAACCGCGTTCTGACGATTGCGGACGGCCGCATTACCGGAGAGTTTGATCCGGAGAAGGCATCAGCACAGGAAATTATGGATAAAGCGATAGGATAAGGTAAGGTGATGCGTATGGAAATGACATCGAAAACAAAAAGTTTGATACAGAACAATCTGGTTCTTATGATGATTGTGGTCCTTGCTGTCATCACGGCCTTTGTGGAGCCAAAGTTTTTTTCCTTTGCCAATCTGGGCAACCTGATGAACCAGTTCGGTCCGCTGAGTTTTGTTTCTCTTGGCATGACGATTGCGATTATCGGCGGATTTATTGATCTGTCTGTGGCCGGTATCGTATCGCTGAGTGCAGTATTTACGATCTCCATGATCGATCCGCTGGGGCAGGTAGGAGCGCTGATTGCAGGCATTCTGGCCGGTGCGCTGATGGGACTGCTCAACGGTGTGATTGTACTCAGCTGCGGAGCGCTGACACAGGCGAAAGCCCTGTTTATGACGTATGCGCTCAGTTCCGTATACAGTGCGGTAGCACTGCTGTACACGGACGGAGCGACGCAGCATATGTCTCATCTGAGTTCACCGATCACGCTGTTCCAGACGATCGGATCGGGAAAAGTCGGATTTGTGCCGGTTTCTTTTATTCTATTTTTTGTGATTATGGCGGCGCTCCATGTGTTCCTGACCAGAACAAAAACGGGACGTGAAGTATGCCTGACCGGAGCAAATATCACGTCTTCTGAACTGGTGGGCGTTCCGGTAAAACAGAGAGTTGTTCTGGTGTATGTGCTTTCAGGAACACTGGCGGCGTTTGGATCGATCGTGCTGTTTTCGAGAATCACGACGGCGTCTCCGCTGCTTGGAGCTAACTATGAGACGAATGCGATCCTTGCGGTAGTAGTCGGGGGCACATCGCTGATCGGCGGACGGGGAAGCGTGGTGCGCACCATGCTGGGTGTGCTGCTGGTAACGCTGCTCTCTAACTGTCTGAACCTGCTTGGGGTATCAACGTATCTGCAGTCCGTGTGCAAGGGTGCAATCCTGATCATTGCGATCTGGATCGACCGCCGCAGAGCGAAATGAGGTGAAGAGGATGAATGTCTGCAAAAAGATTCTGAAAGAAATAGAAAAGAAAAAAGCGCTGAGTGCGATTCTGCTGATGCTTTTTGTCATGCTGTTTTTTGACACCAGATTTTATACGACATACAATCTGCTGGATATGTTTAACTCGGCGGCAATTCTGGAGATTATGGCATTTGGCGTGACGCTGGTCATTATCTGCGGCGGCTGTGATTTTTCGATCGGAGCGACGATGAGTCTGGCCGGTATTATTACAATCAAACTGATGGATTTCATGCCGATCTGGTGCGCGATTATTGTGGCGATCCTGTGCGGCGCAGCTGTCGGGGTGGTAAATGGATTTCTGGTTGTGCAGCAGAAGACAGAGCCTTTTATCATTACGCTGGGCATGGGCATGCTGCTGAAAGGAGTGGCGCAGCAGATCACGGATGCGCATCCGGTGCCGGCCAAAAATCTCAGCTTTATGAAAATCGCCAACTCCAAAGTGTTTGGCATCCCGAGCCTGATCCTGATTATGCTGGCCATGCTGCTGATTTTCTACGGAATTCTGCGCTTTACGCAGTTTGGAAGAAACTGCTATGCGATCGGCGGCGACTATAATGTGGCAGAGCAGTCTGGCATCAGGGCCCGCAATATCAAATGGGCAACTTTTGTGATCTGCGGTGCGATGGCGGCATTCTGCGGCGTGCTGCTTTCTTCCAAGCTGAACACGGGTTCCTCCATTTATGGAGACAGCACGGCGCTGTCTGTCAACTGCGGCTGCGTGGTGGGCGGCACTTCTTTCGCCGGCGGCATCGGCGGTATCTGGCAGTCATTTATCGGACTGCTGACGATCCAGCTTTTGGAGAACTGCATGAATATGCTTGGTATCAATGCCTATGTGCAGCAGGTAAGCGAAGGGATTATCATCCTGCTGATCCTCTGGTTTGACAACTACGCACAGAAAAAGAAGATGGAGGCCGTGTAAATGTATCTTGCAATTGATGGGGGCGGAACAAAGACGGAATATCTGCTTTTGGATGAACAGTTTCGCGAGAAGGGTCATTTTCTGGGAGGCTGCATCAACCATGATTTTCTGCCGGACGGATGGCAGGGAACCAGGCGGGAGATCGAGAATGGAATTGCAAGGCTGGCGGAACAGTGTGCGGGTGCGGAAGAACGCATTCAAGATGTGGTGGTTGGCGCATCCGGGATTGATACGGCGGTGGACCAGCGCATGCTGGAGCAGATCCTGGAAGATCTGAAGATCCCGCAGTATCTGGTGTGCAATGATGGATATCTTCCGGTAAAGGCTTCTGCGCGAGGGGGCGTGGGAGTGGCTTATAACTGCGGGACAGGAGTCTGCTGCGCCGGGATAGACAGGGATGGCCGGCTGGTGAATGTTGCAGGGCTGGATGAATGGTCTGACGATGCGGGAAGCGGACGGTGGATTGTGCTGAGCATGTTCCAGAAAGTCTATGCGTCTGCGATCAGAAAGGAGCAGGAGACAGGTCTGGTGCGGACATTCCGTGAGGAATTTTCCGCCTGGTCTAAAGAAGATATTCTGAATCTGTATACAAAATTCCGCGATCCCATCGGTTATCCGCAGGAAGCGGTTCAGATGATCGCGTTGTTTTTTGAACTGTTGGAGAAGGGAGATCCGGATGCAGTGGAACTGGCGCATCGTATGAGTGTCTGCGCCGCAGAGAATATCGGTTATGTGATTGAGCATCTGAATTTTCCTGCAAATGAGAGTGTGCAGGTGGTGCTGACAGGATCCATCCACACAAAAGCCGCGGGGCAGCGGTATTTTGAGATGCTGGAGAAACAGATTGCAGTGCCGGGAGGCAGAAAAGCTGAGCTGAAGCTGTCAGAAGAGAAACCGATCCGCGGAGCCGCAGAATGGCTGAGGGAGAGACACGGGTAAAAGTTCGACAGTCAGAACTTGTCCGGAAAGGGAAAAAACAGAAAAATCGCCGTGTGTGCAGGAATGCCGGGGCATTCTTGAAAAAGGGAAACAGAGAAAAGAATAAGAAAACGAATAAAAGTATAGAACCGGGAAGAAATCTCAAATTTAGCCGAAACAAAACAGGTAAGTCCTCGCGCTTTAATTGCGAAAAGCAGTAAGTTGTGGATGGGGACTTGCCAGGGCGAATGATTTCTTCCCGTTTTTTTATTTCAAGAATGCCTTGGCATTCTTGCTGCGAGGTGCGCGTCATCTCGCATCTGATAAAAAATACAAAAATTTCCAAATTAGGTAACAAATTTTAATAATGATAGGTTATAATGAAGTCTGAAAATGATATCGCCGGGAAGCTGCTGCCGCAGTCTGCCCGCGCGGGAAACAAAGTTGTGCTGTCAAAATAATGGATTGCGAGATGTGTGCAGGAGAAACATATCATGTGTCAGGATGATGTGCATCTTGCAGGGGGAATGCCATGACATTCCTGAAAGATGGAGGGTGCAGTGGAAAAGAGAAAAAATATGAGGTTTGCGACGGGGATGCTGGCAGCAGTCCTGTTGTTTGGAACTTCCGGACAGACATGGGCCAGGGAAGAAGCGGATATCGGATGGATTGCCATGCCGACCGGCGATATGGCAGAGAGGGAACTGTCCAAGCCGATGGAAATGCTTTCGTCTTCGGATACGGAAAATCTGAATAAAAAGATGGCAGAATACATGCAGGACGGACAGACTCTTCTGCGCAACAAAAATACGGAGTTTTACTACTATGTCAATCTGGATCCGGTGGCAAAAGAAATTTACGATGTCATGTATCAGGTGGCGCAGGATCCGGTGAATGAGGGAAATATCGGTCTGATGATGACAGATATGGATCCGCAGACCAGTGAGTTTTATTATGAATTTAATATGGCTTACCGGGCGTTGTGTTTTGACCATCCGGAGCTGTTCTGGCTGTATTCCGGCGAGGAGGCGCAGATGGAGTATGCGTCAGAGGCCGTGATGCAGAATGGTTTTTATTTTGTTTATATCATGATGTCGGAGCCGTTTGCAAAGTTTGCGACACAGATGACGCAGTTTAATCAGGCTGTGGACAGCTTCCTTGCTGACATTGACACAGGGATTTCCGAGTACGATACGATCCGGCAGGTGCATGACAAGCTTCTGGATCTTGTGAACTACAATGATCCGGTAGCGGAGACGGAGCATATCGGGCCGGGACAGGATCTGGCGCATACGGCATACGGTGCGCTGGTGGCAGACTCCGCAGGCAATCCCAATTATGCCGTGTGCGACGGCTATACGCTGGCGTTCGAGTATCTGCTCCAGCAGTGCGGGATTGAGACCGTATTTATCGGAGGAAAGGCGGGAGCCACGGAGGAAGATGCCGGAGGACATGCCTGGAATATTGTAAAAATGGACGGAACTTGGTATGAGGTGGACACGACCTGGGATGATTCTGAGAGCATGGTGGACAACCTGGATCCGGAGTCCGCGGATTATTATTATGTCACAGAGGCTCTGGCCAATGAGGAGTACCGCGAAAAGATAGATCATTACCTGTTTCTGGTTTCGACAGAGCACATCCGGAATTTTGTATCCAGCGAAGAGTATGATTATCTGACAAATGATCAGGAATATGTCTACAGACTTGTGCAAGACAGCGTGCATATCCGGCTGGAAGATGACGGAACAGACACCAGCTGTGACAACGCCATCATCTCTCTTGCGCCGATTGCAATGCAGAGTTACAGATAGGGGAGTGAGATATGAAAAAGAAGATTGTGGCAGTGCTGCTGGCAGCGGCGCTGGGAATGAGCAGCAGCGTGTCTGTCCTGGCGATACCGGACAGTGCGCGGGCACAGCTGGATGCGGCTATGACGCTGACAAAACAGAACTTTACGGAAAATGAGGGAACGATCAAAATTTTGCTGCAGGGATGCCTGGATACACTGGATGCGGATGATCCGGCGGCAGCAACACTTCAGAGCATTATTTACCTGCTGGAGGCAGGGAATGCGGATGCTACTTCGGTGACAGTGCTGCTGGAGTCAGTGGCAGCGGATGACACGGCACCGTCAGAGACTGCGGGAGCAGATCAGACGGCAGACGGGAACGGCGCGGCAGATGATACCGCAGAAACTGCGGAAAATCAGGAAGACACAGGCATATCGGAGACAAATACGCCGACGGATGTGGTGACAGAGGCAGTGCCGGAGACAGAAACGGAGACACAGGCAGTTATGACGGAGCCGGAGACTGAAGCGGTGGCTGAGACAACCGTGCAGCAGACGCCTGACCGTCCGCTTTCCGGGCTGCCGATTTATCAGGCGGCGCAGTTTATCCGTGAGATTCTGCAGCAGAGCGTGCTGGTGGATGTGCCGGGGAACTGGGGAAATAATAATGCGCCCGGAAAGACGCTGATTTCATATTCGCCGGTCAACGATTCGGGAGCGATCAGCCCGTCGGCCGGGACATTGTCTATCAGCTATTTCCCCATGGAGGGAAATGATGCGAATGCGGCGTTTGACAGCTATGAAAAAAACATTGCAGATATGAGCGTTACCACGCAGCTGACGTCGAGCGATGCCACAGCGGCGGATCTTCCGGCCAGAAGAATTGAGTTTACCATGAGCGTGGGTGCCAACCAGTTCAGCTGTGAGACGATTTGTTTTGCCTATGACCAGGTGATTTATTCCATCGAGCTGATGCAGGGACAGCAGAGTTCCTATGATTATTTTCCGATGTATGACCAGGTGGTGGGCAGTGCGGAAGTGGGAGATGCACAGCAGATTGCGGACGCAGAAGCCCACAGAGGCGAGATCGTGGCGACGCAGGAGAGCGAGACAGCTTCGACAGAAGCATCCGGCGGCCAGGAAGAAACGACAGCTTCGACAGAGCAGCAGGCTACAGAGGCTCCGACAGAACAGCAGACTGAGACACCGGTCACAGATACCGGATCCAGAGAAACAGAGAGAGGACGCCTGGGCGAGACAGAACGTGTGATTACCGGCGAGACAGAGACGGAGGAATCCGGACTGATTGGTGGTGAGACGGAAATGCCTGACAGCGGCCTGGTGTCAGGTGAGACGAATGCATCGGATGACAGCGTGATCCCTGACCAGAGCGGAACTGCCGGGGATGGAGTGATTACAGGTGAGAGCGAGACGTCCGGAAATGGTCTGGTACCTGCAGACGGAAGCCAGGGACAGGACGGCGCCATGATGAGCAGCGACATGGGGACTTTCCAGTATGCGCTGAATGGTCATGTGTATCAGTTCCCCACAGCAGTGGGAGATCTGGCAGAGAATGATCTGCCGCTGAACAGAGAGCTGACAATCCCCTATGATTTTAAATCCGAAGCAGATATGGTAGGCGGCGGTGCCTGGACAGAGATTGTGAATACGCAGTACTATTATTTCGAAAATGCATTATATAAGGAAATGGCCGGAGTGACGAACATGAGCGGCTATCCGATATCGATGTCCGAGGCGGTGCTGACGGCACTGATTGATACGCAGGGAAGTTATGTGAATATCACATTGCCGGGAAATGTGCATGTGGGTTCCGCAGAGAGTGACATCTTGAATGGATTTCCGGAGTTTGCTTCTGTATCGAAGGACGGAACAGCGATGTTCCGCGGAAATGAACTGCTCTACGCATGCAATATCAGAGACGACGGATGTACCGGCTATGTGCTGATACGTAATGATGCGCCGTATTACAGCGCTGTGTCGATGATCTGTGATCAGGGCATCATTAAGGAGATCAGTTTTGAGTGCCTGGGTTCTGAGCGGGCAGGCTGGATCTTTTCCTAGAAAGCTGTGCTGCCGAAGCAGTAACTCGCGGGGGTGCGAGCACACTTTTGTTATGATGTTACAGCTGGCAAGGCAGGTATCTCCCAGAGATTCTGCTTGCAATATAAGATTACATCAGACAGGGAAGTAACTCCCACTTCTATAGGTGGCGGGAAACAAATTAATATCAGTGGTGGGAGTCAATCCCCCATCTGATATGGCCTCCAGCAGTATTGCAGAGGTGCGCAGGAGAAATATGTCATGCAGACGCATGACGCGCACCTCGCAGCAAGAATGCCCCGGCATTCCTGAAAGATTGTGGGAGTGCGAAGCACGTAACAATCGGTGTAATCTTAATAAAAAATAAAGGAGAAAGAAAAAATGAAAAAAGGAAGAAGATGGATGGCTGCTCTGCTGATGTGGGTTATGGTGCTGACGCAGCTGTCCGGGATGACAGTCCGGGCTGACGCGATTGTGCAGCAGAACCAGCTGGTACTGACGCTGGGAGCGGACCTGACTGCAGAACAGAAAGCTTACATTCTGCAGTATTTCGGTATATCCGAGGATCAGGTGACTGTGATTACCGTAACGAATGCAGATGAGAGAAGTCAGCTGGGCAATCTGATCTCAGAGGAGCAGATCGGTACTCATACACTCAGCTGCGCGCTGGTAAGAACGACCAGCAGCGGCGGTATTCAGGTAAAGACCGCCAATATGAACTATGTAACCAGTAACATGATTGCATCAACACTTTCTACTTCCGGCGTTTATAACTGTGAGGTGCTGACAGCGGCTCCCATGGAGGTGTCCGGTACCGGAGCGCTGACTGGTGTTATGATGGCTTATGAGAATGCGATCGGAGCAGAGCTGGATACTGAGAAAAAGGCTCTGGCCAATGAGGAACTGGTCATCACCGGTGAGATCGCAGATACGGTGGGACAGGATCAGGCAACACTGGTGGTCAACGATATCAAGATCCACATCGTGAGAGACCAGATCACTGACGAGCAGGAAGTCAACCAAGTGGTAGATCAGGTAATCGAGACGACTTCTCAAGCGGCACAGACTGCAGCGGCAGAGCAGGGAAATGCAGCACCGGCAGCTCTTGGACAGGTAGAGCATGAGAAGCTGTACAGCTTCGGTCAGAAGTTCAGTAAGATGAATTACAGATATCAGGATATGCAGCGTACACTGGAGCGTGTAACATATAATGTGGCCAAGAGCTCTGGTATCGACGATCCGATTACAGATACATTCTCCACGATTGACGAAGAGACAGCTCTGGATCCGAACAGCATCCTGCTGAATACAGATGATCAGGTGCTGGGAGATGATGCTCTGATTAATGCGACCAACAGCGCAGCTCTGGGCGATCATCCGGCGGATGAGATCCCGGTATTTACCGGTGAGGTAACAGTAGAAGAGGCTGGCAAGGTGCAGGCGGAGCGATTTATCAGCGGCACCGATAATGTGTCTTACCGCGATGTGAACGGATCCTATGCGATGATGGATCTGAACGGCAATCTGCTGACAGAGGCTGTGTACCGGGATGATTTCTATGAAGCAGACGGATATATTACTGCATCTCTGAACGCAGACGGAAAACAGGGTGTTCTGGATATGGGAGGAGCAGTCGTTGTTCCGTTCACCTATGATGTGACAAGAGTCATCGGAGAAAAATGGGCGGCCGGCATTATGCTGAAAGAAGCGACCGAAAATGATTACGACTACGTTTCTGTGGCTGGATATTATCAGATTGATACCGTGGATATCTATTATCTGAACGGTCAGGGAGAAGGCCAGAAAGTAGGAACGATCGGAAGATCTCAGACAGCTGGTCTGGAGGCTCTGGGCGATTACCTGAACATTCAGGATGAGAATGGAGCGGTGGCAACGTATGATCCGCAGTTTCAGGTAGTGGCAAATCCTGAATATTCATGGGATTTTGGCAGTTTTGACGAGATGGAAATGCTGGCAGAGCGGATCTCAAACAGCCTGGGATACAGCGTGTATACATTCTACGGCAATTATGCGATGATCAGAGATTTCAATACCAGCAAATGCGGTGTGGTAGATACTTACGGAAATATCATTATCCCGATGGAATTCGATGATATTGAAGGATGGAGTGACCGCTTCATGTCACGCGGATATTTCAGTGCGGAACAGAACGGAAAATTTGTATTTGTAACCGCAGGCGGAAATGTGACAGGATCGTTTGATTATTCACCGGACGATGTCAGAACATATGGAATGTCTGCCAAATATGAAGCACCCGATGGAAGTATCAGCATTCTGGCCGGAGATGGTGTGGAGACAAATCTTGGCAGCGGATATGAAAGCGTAGATTCGATCAGCGCTTCCAAGGGAATGTTCTGGACCGCTACATCGGATTACCGTTCCTACGATCTGTATGACTGGCACGGCAACCTGCTGATGCAGGGAATGGGAGAGTACTCGATTTCTGCAAATGGTAATTATATGATCGTGCAGGATGGCTACACATCCTCCACACTGTACCGGATTAACGGAGCAGCAGAGGTAGATATTGTAAGCAGTGCCGGAGCAGCACAGGAGATCGAGGCGACTGTGGGCGAGAGTGCGTCTATGGAAGCTTATACCGGGGATCCGACAATCCAGGATCTGGGAACAGCCCCCGGCGTGACATTCGTTGATGGAACCAATCTGCTGGTGATGACGACAGCCGGCGAGGCTTATGCGCTGGTAGATCTGGCCGGGAATCAGCTGACAGAAGAAAAATATGCGGCATTTGAAGAGACAGACGGATGGCTGAAGGCAGATGTAAAGGATGGCGACACAGATAAGTACGGCGTACTGGCCATGGACGGTACGGAGATCATTCCGTGTCAGTATGATGAACTGAAGATCCTGGGAGAACACTGGATTGTTGCCTACGTGCTGGAAGTTAAGGGAACTGAGGATGATTACGATTTCAAGAATTATCTCAACGATAATTATTATCAGATCAGTCAGGCCGTAGTATATCACATCAGCGACACAGAGCTTACCTCTGTGACACTGACCAGAGACCAGATTGCGGATGTGGCAGCAGAGGGCGAGTACCTGAATGTGCAGGATCGTTCGACAGGCGTGGTGACAACGTATGACTCAGAGTTCCAGGCTGTGGGATCTGCGAGCTGGGTAAGTGATTTCGACAATGTATCAGGCAACAGCGTATTGGTGAAAAAGCTGAGCGCAGAAAAAGGACTGTCCGTCTGGAGAGAAGATTTCCCGGACGGCTATTCACCGGCTTATGGAAACGGTGATATCGACAATATGGGTATTACCGATATGGAAGGAAATCTGGTTGTGCCGCTGCAGTTTGACCGTTTTGAAAGTTATTTCCTTGGATGGGATACTCATTACTGGGCGAATGGATATTTCTGCGCCGAGAAAGAGGACATGCTTGGATATGTCTCAGCTGATGGAGCAGTGACCTGTGAACTGAAGTATCCGAGCGACAAGTTCTATAACTATGGTATGGCAGGATATCTGAAAGAAGACGACGGTACTTCCACACTGGTTTCCGCAGATGGTGTGGAGACAAAGGGATACAGCTATCTGAGAAGCACAGGACGCGGCATGATCTGGTATACAGACAGTGATCTGATCGACTGGCACGGCAATGTACTTATCAGCGGCATCCAGAGCGCCAGCGCTTCCACAGACGGTAACTTCCTGGTAGTGCGGGATGGAAGAGGCGGATGCGAGCTGTATGGAGTAAATGGAATGACCGTAGCACAGGCAATGGGCGGAGAGGCAGCTGTACCGGCCGCAGAGCAGAGCACGGAAGCACCGGCTGAACCGGCGGCAGAGACAGAGACACAGCCTGCACAGACTGAGACAGCAGCAGAGACAGAGGCACAGCCTGCACAGACTGAACCGGCGGCAGAGACAGAGGCACAGCCTGCACAGACCGAGCCGGTGGCAGAAACTGAGGCTGTTTCCGGACAGACCAGTTCCACAGCCGTGCTTCTGCAGAATGCATCTGATCTGGCAGCAGCAGACCTGCAGGCCAACAGCGCATCTGTGCTGGCATTGCTTCAGGGGGCTAAGGCAATCCTGGATACGGAAAATCCAGAAGCGGCAACAGTCGTGAACAGTGCGATTACACTGCTGACAGCAGGAGCAGGAGACAGCACGACGATCACAACACTGATCGGCACTGCAATCGGAATGCTGGGCTAAGTACTGAAAAGCCGGCAAAATGTAGTCTGAGAATGCCAGGGCATTCTTGAACTGATATAATATTGGAACTATAGTAAGAGCAGGAGTTGCTGCAAAACAGATGAGTCATTGTCTGTGGAGCAGCAGCTCCTCACTTTTTTGTTTCACAGGAGTTTGCAGGGTTGTTTGGAAATTGCCGAAATGGTTAGACATTTTTTGGCTTGTAGTATGTTTTTTGATATTGATTTCGTAAACAGCGCACGGACTGTGTGGAAAGCGCAGCGTGTCAGGGAAACCTGTTCTGCCCAGGCGGCGTCAACCTGTGTAATACAATATTTGACAGCATATGTTACATCCCATAGAAAACTGAAATATGTAACAGTTGTAACCTTTGTTTTAAGTTTTACTTTATATTGTAGCAGAAGAGCGATATGCATACTTGAGTAAACAGTAACTAATGTATATATGATTACGGGGGCATGGGAACAATCCTAAAATTATCTTGAGATGGTTCTTTTGTGATGCTATAATATCAAATGGAAAAGTATGCCCAGGAGGTAAAAATAGCTATGAAATTATTGAAACTGCTGGAACGTGTTACGTATACCTGCATGCAGGGTTCTCTGGAAACGGATGTGACAGGCGTGATCAACGATTCCAGAAATGTGACCGAAGGATCTCTGTTTCTCTGCATCAGGGGTGCAGTGACGGACGGACATAAATATGCGAAGGATGTAGTTGAGAAAGGGGCGAAAGTCCTGATAGTGGAAGAACCGGTAGAAGTTCCGGCCGATGTGACAGTGATACAGGTAAAAGACACCAGAATGGCCATGGCGCTGATTGCGGCGGCCTGGTATGATTACCCGGCTGAGAAGCTTAAAGTAATCGGCGTGACCGGTACCAAAGGCAAGACGACTACGACATATATGGTCAAATCAATCCTGGAGTCGGCAGGATACAAGGTTGGCCTGATTGGTACGATCGAAGCGATTATCGGTGATGAAGTGATCCAGGCGGACAATACAACACCGGAGTCAGTGACGATCCAGGAGTATTTTCACCGGATGGTGGAAGCAGGATGTCAGGTTGCAGTCATGGAGGTTTCCTCCCAGGGATTGATGCTGCATCGCACTGCCGGGTTTGAATTTGAGATCGGCATTTTCACAAACATTGAACCGGATCACATCGGACCTGCGGAGCACAGCAGCTTCGAAGATTATCTGGAGTGCAAGAGCCGCCTGTTCAAACAGTGCAGAGTCGGGATCCTCAATGCAGATGACACACATCTGGATCAGATACTTGAGGGACACACCTGCAGCGTGGAAACCTACGGTTTCAGCGAGAAAGCCAATCTGCGGGCCGTTAATGCGCATCTGGTTACAAGACCGGGATATCTTGGTGTGGCATATACCCTGAAAGGCATGCGCAATTTCGATGTGGAGATCGATATTCCGGGACGCTTCAGCGTCTACAATTCACTGGCAGCGATCGCAATTTGCTGTCATTTTAATGTATCAGAAGAGGGAATCAAAAAAGCACTGAAAGCGGCCAGAGTCAAAGGGCGGATCGAGGTGGTGAAAGTTTCCGATCAGTTTACGCTGATGATTGATTATGCCCACAATGCCATGGCGTTGGAGAACGTTCTGTCCACGCTGAAGGAATATCATCCTCACCGGCTGGTCTGCCTGTTTGGCTGCGGTGGAAACCGCTCGAAACTGCGCCGTTATGAGATGGGGGAAATATCCGGAAAACTGGCTGATCTGACCATCATTACCTCGGATAATCCCCGCTACGAAAAACCGGAGGATATTATCGAGGATATTGTGACAGGCATTGAAAAAACAGATGGAAAATATGTGAAAATTCCAGACAGAAAAGAGGCCATTGCGTATGCAATCCATCACGGCGAGCCGGGGGATATCATTATTCTTGCAGGCAAAGGCCATGAGGATTATCAGGAGATCAAAGGAAAGAAATATCCTATGGATGAGAGGGTGCTGATCCGCGAAATCCTGGAGGAAGACGCCGGAAAGTGAGCGGTAGGGAACGGCAGATGCAGGAATTATATGCAGATGTGATTGTAGATATCACGAGCCGGAGCCTGGATCGGGTATTTCAGTACAGGATCCCGGACGGTATATCACTGGAGCCGGGGATGATTGTAGAGATTCCCTTCGGGAAAGGCAACCGCAGGATCCGGGGGTATGTGACGGGAGTTTCCGGTGTCACAGATTATGATCCGGACAAGATCAAGGAAATTGCAGCGGTCATTACGGATGCGGCAGATGAAGAAGCAAGGTTGGTGCGTTTGGCAGTCTGGATCCGCCAAAGGTACGGTTCGACGATGCTGCAGGCTATGAAAACCGTGATACCGGTAAAACAGAAGGTAAAAGGGCGGCAGAAGCGTACTCTGTCGTTGGTGATGGACAGGGCGCAGGCCGTGGAAAGGCTTGCAATATTCCGAAAAAAGCACCAGACAGCCAGAGCGAGACTGTTGGAGGCACTGCTGGATGAGCCGCAGCTGCCCTGCGAGTTGGTGACAGACAGGCTCGGGATTACAGCGCCGGTTGTCCGGGCGCTGGCGGAGCAGGGAATACTGGAGATAAAAAGTGAGAAACTATACCGTAACCCGATCCGGCGAGGGGAACGGACGGACCGTCAGGCTGTTCTGAATGAGGAACAGCAGGCGGCGGTGGATCAGATTACGGGAGAATGGGAACGACATCCGGATGGCAGATATCTTCTGCACGGGATTACTGGCAGTGGCAAGACAGAAGTGTACATGGCACTGATTGAGTATGCAGTGAGGCGGGGAGAGCAGACGATTGTACTGATCCCGGAAATTGCACTGACATATCAGACGGTGCTGCGGTTTTACCGCCGCTTCGGAGACCGCGTATCGGTGATTCATTCGAGACTTTCGGCCGGCGAAAAATATGATCAGTTTGAGCGCGCAAGGAACGGGGAGCTGGACGTTATGATCGGGCCAAGGTCTGCGCTGTTTACGCCGTTTCCCCGGCTGGGACTCATTGTGATTGATGAGGAACATGAGCCGGCCTATCAGAGTGAGACGATGCCAAGATATCATGCCAGGGAGGTGGCCGGTGAGAGAGGCAGGATCGAGGGTGCGAAAGTGCTGCTCGGGTCTGCCACACCTTCTATGGAAGCCTATTACGGAGCCATGACAGGGAAGTACCGGCTGCTGACACTGAAGCATCGGGCCAGAGAAGCGAAGCTTCCCGTGACAGAGGTCGTAGACCTGAGGAAAGAACTACAGAAAGGAAATCGCTCCATGATCAGCGGCAGGCTTCACAAGTTGATGGAGGAACGGCTGAAGGCAGGACAGCAGATCATGCTGTTTCTGAACAGGCGCGGATATGCGGGGTTTGTGTCCTGCCGTTCCTGTGGTCATGTGATGAAGTGTCCGCACTGCGATGTTTCTCTGTCACTGCACGGAGAGGGCAGGCTGGTCTGTCATTACTGCGGCTATTCTCAGCCGCAGGTAAAGCAGTGTCCGGTCTGCGGATCAGGATTTATCCGTACATTTCGTGCCGGGACACAGCAGATTGAGGAAGAAGTGGTCAGAGAGTTTCCAAAGGCCAGGACACTGCGCATGGATCAGGATACAACGAAGGGCAAAGAAGGTCATGCCAGAATCCTGGCGGATTTTGCGTCCCATGAAGCGGATATCCTGATCGGAACCCAGATGATCGTAAAGGGACATGATTTTCCGAATGTGACACTGGTAGGAGTGCTGGCAGCAGATCTGTCACTGCATATCCCCGATTTCCGTGCGGCGGAGCGCACTTTTCAGCTGCTGACTCAGGCGGCGGGACGGGCGGGTCGCGGTGATATGCCGGGGCAGGTGGTGATTCAGACATACGATCCGGAACATTACAGCATACAGACAGCGGCAGCCCAGGATTATGAGAGCTTTTATGAGCAGGAGATTGCTTTCCGATCCATGGCGGGATACCCTCCGGCAGGCGGACTGATGGCAATCCATCTGGCGTGTACAGATGAGGCGCAGCTGGAGCTGGCCTGCGGATATTTGAAACAGTTTATTGTGCAGATAACTGATCGGTATCAGGTAACAGTGCTGGGACCGACAGATGAGATGGTAGCCAAAATACAGGATCATTACCGCAAGGTTATTTATCTCAAACACAGACAGGTAAGACTGCTGGCTGCCATCCGGGGCAGGATTGAGCAATACCTGGAGATCAATGAGGGATTCCGGGATCTGAATATACAGTTTGACATGAGTTAGGGATCAGATACAGACAGAGTAATTACAGATCAATGATAAGATTAGGGTGTCAAAATTACGTTCTGCTTTTAAGTCCATATGGGGGGGATGTCTCCCAAGGTTTTCTCCCCACAGTTGTGCAGACACAGGTAGGCTAGAACTTTTGACACGGTACTCTGATAGATAAAAAAGTAAAACAGATAAAATAAAGAAGGAGCAGAAAGATTATGGCATTAAGACAGATTAGAATTATGGGAGATCCGGTACTGGAGAAAAAGTGCCGGGAAGTGACAGAAGTGACACCGCGCACGAAGGAGCTGATCCAGGATATGCTGGAGACGATGTATGATGCGGAGGGCGTGGGACTGGCGGCACCACAGGTAGGCATCCTGCGCCGGATTGTGGTAATTGATATCGGAGACGGTCCGATTGTAATGATCAATCCGGAGATCGTGGAGACATCCGGCAGTCAGACCGGTTCCGAAGGATGCTTAAGCCTTCCGGGACAGGCAGGAACAGTGACCAGACCCAATTATGTAAAAGTAAAGGCGTATGATCAGGATATGAAGGAATATACGCTGGAAGGGACGGAAATGCTGGCAAGGGCAATCTGCCATGAGTGCGACCATCTGGACGGCATTATGTACGTCAGCAAGGTAGAGGGGCAGCTCTATGATACAGATCCGGACCTGATGGATGAGGAAGCGGAGGAGTAATCATGAAAAATGTGATTTTTATGGGAACCCCGGACTTTGCGGTGGGGACGCTGAAGGCGCTGCTTGCTTCGCACTATACGGTGCAGGCTGTGTTCACCCAGCCTGACAAGCCAAAGGGCAGAGGCAAGTCCGTGCAGATGACCCCGGTGAAAGAGGTGGCGCTGGAGGCAGGGATCCCTGTTTATCAGCCGAGGAGGATTCGCGAGCCTGAAAATCTGGAGATCCTGAAGCAGTATCATCCGGATGTGATTGTAGTAGTGGCGTTCGGACAGATTATTCCCAAGGAGATCCTGGAGCTGCCGGAGTACGGATGCATCAATGTACATGCGTCCCTGCTTCCCAGATACCGCGGGGCGGCTCCGATCCAGTGGGCGGTGATCAACGGCGAGAAAGAGAGCGGCGTGACAACGATGCGCATGGATACGGGATTAGATACCGGCGACATGCTTATGAAAGAGGTAGTGCCGCTGGCGGAAGATGAGACGGGCGGCAGCCTGTTTGACAAGCTGAGCATGACTGGCGCAGACCTGCTGATTAAGACGCTGGAAGCATTGGAGAATGGTACGGCTCATTTTACGAAGCAGCCCGGGGAGAGCCCGACACCGTACGCGGCCATGCTGAAAAAAGAGATGGGAAGGATTGACTGGAGCAGAGATGCAGCCTCCATCGAATGTCTGATCCGCGGATTAAATCCGTGGCCCAGTGCCTACACCGGATATCACGGCAGGACGCTGAAAATATGGGCAGCGGACGCAGAAGAGGGAGAGACAGGGAAATTACCCGGAACCATTGTGGAAATCACAAAGAAAACATGGAAGATCCAGACAGGAAGAGGGATCCTGTCAGTAAAGGAACTTCAGCTGGAAGGGAAAAAACGGATGGAAACGGATGCCTTTTTACGGGGATTTGCAGTGACTGAGGGAGATGTACTGGCATAATTAACCCAATCAAGCGAAACGGATGGAGAGATCCGTCTGATAAAGGAGTGACATTTCATGAATCTGTTGGCAAGTGTAAATGGATATTATTATGGAGGAAGAGGCGGATATTACGGGTGGGGCTTTGATCCCACGTATTTTCTGGCAATTCTGGGCCTGGTACTGACACTGATTGCGTCAGCCAGAGTAAAAGGAACATTTAACACGTATTCCAGGGTGAGAACCCATTCCGGGCTGACCGGAGCCATGGCGGCAGAGCAGGTGCTGCACTGCTGCGGCATCTACAATGTGGCGATTGAACGTGTGTCGGGTGAGCTGACGGATCATTATGATCCGAGGAGCAAGACACTGCGTCTTTCAGACAGCACTTACAACTCCGCATCGGTAGCTGCTGTGTGCGTGGCTGCCCATGAGTGTGGCCATGCGGTGCAGGATCAGCTTCAGTATGGTCCGCTGGTACTGCGCAGCACGCTGGTGCCCGCGGCCAATTTCGGTTCTACACTGTCCTGGCCGGTTTTTATTGCCGGACTGATTTTTTCCATGCGGCCTCTGGTGATCGCCGGGATTGTCCTGTTTCTTCTGGCAGTTGTATTTCAGCTGATTACGCTGCCGGTAGAGTTTAATGCGTCTTCACGGGCACTGCAAATTCTGGAGACCAATCATATTCTCTCGGATGAAGAACTCTCAGGAGGCAGAAAGGTGCTGCGTGCGGCGGCTATGACTTACGTAGCGGCGCTGGCTTCATCTCTGCTGCAGCTGCTGCGTCTTATTCTTCTTGCAAGGAGGAACGACCGTGACTAGTTCTGTAAATATCAGAGAGATTGTACTGGGGATCCTCATGGAGATCACAGAGGAGGAGGCATACAGCCATGTAGTGATCCGGGATGTGCTGGAAAAATATCAGTATCTGGAAAAGCGGGATCGGGCTTTTATTTCCAGAGTGGCAGAGGGTACGCTGGAATATATGCTTCAGATGGATTATATTATTGAATGTTTTTCCAAAGTGCCGATCTACAATATGAAGCCGCTGATCCGCAATCTGCTGCGCATATCTGTGTATCAGCTGAAATATATGGACAGTGTGCCGGATTCGGCGGTCTGCAATGAAGCGGTGAAGATTGCACAGAAGAGAGGATTTTACAATCTGAAAGGTTTTGTCAACGGGGTGCTGCGTGCTACAGCCAGAGGACTGGATCAGGTGGTGTATCCCGATGCAAAGGAAGATCCGCAGAAATATCTGTCGGTGATGTATTCTGTGCCGGAATGGCTGATACACAAATGGCTGATGCAGTTTGATTTCCAGACCGTTGAGGCCATCTGCATCAGTTCCCATACACAGCACGGGACAACAGTGCGCTGCAATCTGGACCGTGCTTCCAAGGAGGAGATTATCCGGGAACTGGAAGCGCAGCACATTACAGTGAAGCAGCATCCGTATCTGGATTATGCGCTGGTGATCTCGGGCTATAATTATATGAAAGCGGTCAGCGCATTCAAAAAGGGATGGATCCAGGTACAGGATATCAGTTCCATGCTGGTGGCTGAGATTGCCGCGCCCAACTGGGGGGATCACTGCATTGACGTGTGTGCGGCCCCCGGAGGGAAGAGCCTGCATTTGGCCGACAAGCTCAGGGGCAGCGGCTTTGTTGAGGCGAGAGATGTCTCAGAGTATAAAGTGGAGCTGATGCAGGAGAATATTGACCGGACCGGATATATCAATATCAAAGCCGAGATGAAGGATGCGATTGTGTACGATCCGGTTTCTTTTCAGAAAGCGGATATTGTGCTGGCGGATGTGCCCTGTTCAGGGCTTGGCGTGATTGGCAAAAAGCAGGATATCAAATATAAGATGACAGAAGCAAAACAGATGGAAATCGTGCGGCTGCAGCGCAAGATTCTTCATGTGGTGCAGAATTACGTAAAACCGGGAGGTGTGCTGATTTACAGCACATGTACGATTGGAGCGGATGAGAATCAGCTGAATGTAAAATGGTTTCTGGAGAATTATCCGTTCCGCCTGGAGAGCATTGATTCTTACATCTGTGATGAACTGAAGAGTAAAACGACAAAGGGCGGCTATATTCAGCTGCTGCCGGGCGTGCACCAGTCCGACGGTTTCTTTATTGCCCGCCTGAAAAGGGTGGAAGATATGCCGCCGCAGGAAGACGGCAGAGAAAGACCAGAGGAAAAGAGGATTTAAGAGGATGGAAAAAACAGATATCAAGTCTCTGGATTACGGAGAACTGCAGGAATATGTGACAGCGCTGGGCGAGAAGGCATTCCGGGCAAAGCAGCTGTACCAGTGGATGCATGAGAAGCTGGCGGGGAGTTTTGACCAGATGAGCAATCTGCCGGCTGCGTTCCGGGAAAAGCTCGGGAAGCAGTGTGAGCTGACAGTGCTGAAGGCTGTGGATGTGCGGACTTCCGCGATCGACGGAACGCAGAAATATCTGTTTGAACTCTCAGACGGGAATGTGATTGAGAGCGTGCTGATGAAGTACAAACACGGCAATTCCGTCTGCATTTCCTCTCAGGTAGGCTGCCGGATGGGCTGCCGCTTCTGCGCTTCCACAATCGGAGGCAGAATCCGGAATCTGACACCGGCGGAGATGCTTGAGCAGGTATACCGGATCCAGAGTCTTACAGGGGAAAGGGTTTCCAATCTGGTGGTGATGGGAACCGGCGAGCCGTTGGATAACTATGACAATCTGCTGAAATTTATCCGGCTGCTGACAGATGAACACGGGCTGAATATCAGCCAGAGAAATATTACGGTGAGTACCTGCGGGATTGTTCCGAATATCCGCAGACTGGCAGACGAGGATCTGCAGATTACGCTGGCGCTCTCGCTCCATGCGTCCAATCAGGAAAAGCGCCGCTCACTGATGCCGATTGCCGACAAATATGAGCTGGACGAAGTCATGGATGCCTGCCGATATTATTTTAACAGGACGGGACGCCGCCTGACGTTCGAGTACAGTCTTGTGGGAGGCGTCAACGATACGACGGAAGATGTGCGGGAACTGACTGCGCTGGTGGAGCATCTGAACTGCCACGTAAACCTGATACCGGTGAACCCGGTGAAGGAACGCGAGTATGTGCAGCCGGATCGCAGTGTCGTGCTGGCGTTCAAAAATAAACTTGAAAAAAACGGAATAAATGTTACTATTAGAAGAGAAATGGGCAGAGATATCAACGGCGCCTGCGGTCAGTTAAGGCGCAGTTATATGGACGAAAGGAAAGGATTATGAGATCATACTGTGTGACAGATGTGGGATTAAAACGAAATATGAATCAGGATTTTGTCTATGCATCTGATCAGCCGGTAGGCAGCCTTTCCAATTTGTATATTGTAGCCGACGGTATGGGCGGACACAACGCCGGGGATCTGGCTTCCCGGACAACTGTGGAAACTGTGGTGGATTACATAGAAGGGGCAAAGGAGAAGCGTCCGATCCCCCTTCTGGATGCTGCCATACAGGCAGCCAATCAGAAAGTGATAGAAATATCTCTGACAGATAAGAGCCTGGAGGGCATGGGAACTACCGTGGTGGCGGCTACCGTGCAGGACGGCTGTCTCTATGTGGCCAACGTGGGGGACAGCCGGCTTTATCTGTTGGATCATCAGATAGAACAGATTACCAGAGATCATTCTCTGGTAGAAGAGATGGTGCGGGCCGGAGAAATCAAGCGCGAAGAGGCCAGGCATCATGAAAAAAAGAATGTGATTACCCGTGCGGTGGGGGTGGAAAAGAAGCTGCGGATTGATTTTTTTGATGTGGCGCTGAATCCGGGGGATAGATTTCTTCTGTGCTCTGACGGTCTGACAAATATGGTAGACGATGAAGATATGCTGAGACTGGTCAGCAGGGAGACATCGCTGGAGGCGGCGGCTCTGAAGCTGGTGGCGGCGGCCAACCGAAACGGCGGTAAAGATAATATATCAGTGGTTCTGGCAGAACCGGCAGTAGACGGGGTGTAAGTTATGCTGAAAGGTGGAACATTTCTACAAAACCGATATGAAATTATAAGCCGCATCGGCTCCGGTGGAATGGCTGATGTATATAAGGCAAAGGATCACAAGCTGAACCGTTTTGTGGCGGTGAAGGTGCTCAAGCCTGAATTCAAGGATGACCGGGCATTTGTGTCCAAATTCCGCGTGGAGGCCCAGGCGGCAGCAGGGCTGGCGCATGCCAATATCGTCAATGTGTACGATGTGGGAGAAGAGAACGGCATCAACTTTATCGTGATGGAGCTGGTAGAGGGGATTACTCTGAAAAACTACATCAGCAAAAAGGGAAAGCTTCCGGTGCGGGAGGCCACGAGCATTGCGCTGCAGGTGGCAGCAGGGCTGGAGGCAGCGCACAATAACGGGATTATTCACCGGGATGTAAAGCCGCAGAATATTATTATTTCCCTGGACGGTAAGGCAAAGGTGGCAGATTTTGGTATCGCAAGGGCAGCATCTTCCAACACGATCAATTCAAATGTGATGGGATCCGTGCATTACTGTGCGCCGGAGCAGACCAGAGGCGGCTATAGCGATGCCAAGAGCGATATTTATTCTATGGGTATTACGATGTATGAGATGCTGACGGGCCGTGTGCCTTTTGACGGGGACAGCACGGTGGCGGTAGCGCTTAAGCATCTGCAGGAGGATATTCAGTCTCCGAGAAGGCTGGTGCCGGAGATTCCATACAGTACAGAACAGATTATTCTGAAGTGTACGCAGAAAAGTCCGGACAGACGATATGGCAATATGGCAGAGCTGATCCGGGATCTGAAAGAATCATTGGTCAATCCGGACGGTACATTTGTAACGATCCCAAGGGTAGATCAGAAAGCGCAGACTGTGCTGCTTTCAAAGGAAGAGCTCAATCAGATCAAGACGGGATCGCTTCCCAGATATGATGAGACAATGAATACAGGTGCGGCGGATACGTTTTCTTCGCCGGGAAAAGCATCCGGAGAGCACAGGCCATATCCGTACAATGGCAATTATTATCAGAACAGCGGATATCAGGATGTGAAACATCATCAGCCTTATCAGGAGCTGAAACATAATCCGTCGTATCCTGGCGGATATCAGGAGCAGATGGGATACGGCCCGGCGGACGGCGGGGATATGGATGGCGATTACCGCGATGAGGAATACCGGCCCGGCAAACATTACCATGAGAGGCGGGGCAAGGGCAGAGCAAGAGAGGAGTCCGGCGGTTCCGAACAGGTTGTCACAGTGATCAGTATTGTGGCGGCAGTGATTGTGGGCTGTATTTTCCTGGTGTTGATTGCCAGCGCGCTGGATATCCTGCCTTTTGGCAAAAGCGGAAACAGCCAAGGAAGCAGTCAGAATACGCAGAACGGTTCCGAGACTTCAGCTTCCGCACTCAGCGAGATGGTGACAGTACCTGATGTCAGAGGAAAGAATGAGGCAGAGGCGCAGAAAATATTAAGGGATGCCGGTCTGGGTTATAAGTTTGAAGGAGAGACTTCTTCCAGAGATTATGCAAAAGGGCTGGTAGTGAGCCAGACCGTGGCATCGGGTACTTCCGTTGCGAAAAATACGACAATTGGGTATATGATCAGTTCAGGATCGGATGAAGGTCTGGTAGTACCGGGGCTGGCGAATGTGTCGCAGGAGGATGCGGAAAAAGCACTGACCAGTATGGGGCTGAGAGTGACTGTGGACAACAGCAGGTACAGTGATACCGTGCAGGCGGGTTATGTCATTACGACTAATCCAGGAGCCGGATCTGCGGTGCAGACCGGGGATACTGTGACAATTTACGTCAGTCAGGGGCAGGATGCGTCGCTGGTGAAAGTCCCGCAGGTGGAAGGACACTATGTAGACGATGCGTCTGCGGCGCTGACCAATCTTGGACTTTACGTTTATATTACCGAGGTGACAGATATGACTGTGGAAAAAGGAATTGTGATTTCACAGGATGTGGCTGCGGGCAGCAGTGTGCAGACCGGTACTGCTGTGACGATCACAGTCAGCGCAGGCAGCCCGGATCCGGATATTGTGATCGATCCGGAAGGAACCTGGATGTGCAACGCACGCCTGGAGGCGCCGGACGGCGTGGATTCAGATACTGAGGTGGCGGTCCGGATTGTGCTGGAACAGAACGGAACACAGACGACGGTATTTGAAGGAACTGCTACGTTCCCGTATATTCTGAATGTGGAAGGCGAAGCGGGAGTGAGTACAGGCACCGCATATGTGTATACGCTGGATCCTCAGACATGGGAGATTACTTCGACAACCAGATACGATGGAATTAATTTTAGTCAGGTGGATTGATGCAGGGGAAAATTATCAAAGGAATCGGCGGATTTTACTATATTCACGCAGAAGACGCAGGAGTATATGAGTGCAGGGCCAAGGGCATTTTCCGGAAGGACGGGAAGAAACCCCTGGTGGGCGACAATGTGGAAATCTCGGTGCTGGATCAGGAAAAAATGACGGGAAACGTGGATCAGATCCTGCCCAGAAAAAATGAACTGATCCGGCCTGCGGTAGCCAATGTGGATCAGGCACTGGTAGTATTTGCCGTATCAGCACCGAAACCAAATCTTAATTTGCTGGACCGCTTTTTGATCAGTATGCGCCAGCAGCAGGTTCCGGTCATGATCTGTTTTAACAAGGCGGATCTGGTGGGTGAGAATGAGCTGAAAAAGCTGGCGGATACGTATGCGGGCTGCGGCTGTGAAGTTTTGTTTGCCAGTGTACTGGAACGGAAAGGACTGGAAACGATCGCAGGGCGGCTGACAGGATGTACGACTGTGGTGGCCGGACCTTCCGGTGTGGGCAAATCTTCACTGACCAATTATCTGCAGCCGGATGCAGGGATGCAGGTGGGGGAGATCAGCAGGAAGATTGACAGGGGCAAACATACGACCCGTCATACAGAGCTGATCTGGATCGGAAAGGATACGTATTTTCTGGACACGCCGGGCTTCAGCTCCCTGTATCTGCAGAACCTGGAGCGGGAGGATCTGAAGGAATATTTCCCGGAATTCTGGCCTTATGAGGATCATTGCCGTTTTCAGGGATGTATGCATATCAGTGAGCCGGACTGCGCGGTTAAAGAGGCTCTGGATAAGGGAGAGATTTCGCAGGTACGCTATGAGAATTATCTTCTGCTTGCAGAAGAACTGAAAAATAAAAAGAGATATTAATTTTAGAGCCTTTTGAAAAAACGTTTCTGTAACCGGTAAGTGCCAGGTGGAAGAAAGTTTTTTCAAACACATTTTAGCTGTGTACGGCAAAAACGAAGGATGAAATTTCAAAGGCAGGTTTAAACTATAATGATGCGACACCTGTTTTGAGAGTTTCGGACAATTACAGGAAAATGAAAGAAGTAAAAAATAGTGTAGAAGGGAGAACAGAATGAAGTATTATCTGTCACCGTCGATTTTATCGGCAGATTTTAAACATCTGGGAGAAGATATTCAGAAAGCTGACAAAGCAGGGGCTCAGTATGTACATATTGATGTCATGGACGGCATATTTGTGCCGCAGATCACGTTTGGAATGCCGGTTATCACCAGCATCCGCAGCGTGACGGACCGCGTGTTTGACGTACATCTGATGGTGCAGCAGCCGGAGCGGTTTATTGATGAGTTTGCCAGATGTGGAGCGGATATCATTACCATTCATGCGGAAAGCTGTACGCATCTGGACAGCGCACTGAGCCATATCCGCAGTCTTGGCAAAAAGGCCGGACTGGCGCTGTGTCCTTCCACGCCGCTGTGTGTACTGGATTATCTGTGGAACAAGGTGGATATGGTGCTGCTGATGACGGTTAATCCGGGATTTGGCGGTCAGAAATATATTCCGGAGATCACAGAAAAAGTGGCGGCACTCAGAAAGATGGCTCTGGAGCGGGGAGCTGAGATTGATATCGAAGTGGACGGCGGAGTCAATGATATCACGATCAGACCGGCCCTGGAGGCAGGTGCCAATGTATTTGTGGCAGGCACGGCAGTTTTTGGCGGAGATATTGAGGCAAATGTAAAAAAATATCTTTCTGTCATGAAAGAATATGGAGAAATTTAAAGTGAAGCAGGCAATCATTATCAGCGGGGGAAGCATCGAAGAGAGCTTTGCCCTGCCTTTTTTAAAAGAACGGATGTCAGAGGATCCGGGGCTTGTTCTGATTGCGGCAGACCGCGGGCTTCTCTTCCTGAAACAGCACGGCATACGTCCCACGCACATTGTGGGAGATTTTGATTCTGGTAGTGCGGCTTGGCTGGATGAATACAGGCAGGATCCGCGAATTGTGATCCGCAAATTCAGGCCGGAGAAGGACTGGACAGATACGGAGATTGCGGCAGAGCAGGCGCTGGAGCTTGGATGCGGCAGACTTACAGTCCTTGGCGGAACAACCGGTACAAGGGTCGATCACACGATGGGAAATATTCAGCTGCTGGCTCTGATACTGAGCCGGGGAGGCGACGGCGAACTGCTGGATGCACACAACCGGATTTATATGCGGGATCATGACTTTACGCTCAGCAGAAAAGATCAGTGGGGCAAATACGTATCGCTGTTTGCTTACGGTGGAGATGTGTCCGGTCTGACGATCCGTGGAATGAAATATCCGGTGAAGAATTTTACGCTGGGAACGGTAGGAACCAGAGGCGTCAGCAATGAGATTCTGGAGGAAACCGCCAGGATTACATTCAAGTCTGGAAAACTGCTGGTGATTGAATCAAGGGATTGAAAAAAGGCGAGAAATAGGGTATAATAGCATAAGTTATGGCAATAACGGAGTAACAACAGAAAAAGAAATAAAGGATGGTAAAGATATGGCATTATTACAGGAGTGGAGAGAGGTAGCATACTCCCAGACAGCTGATAAAAAAGCGCTTCAGAAGTTCTGGTCAGACTATTTCCTCACAGAAAAAGGCATCTACGAGCAGCTTCTGAGCAATCCCGATGAAGTAGTAAAGGGCACAGTCAAGGAGCTGGCTGATAAGTTTAATATTTCAGTGCAGACAATGACAGGTTTCCTGGATGGCATCAATGACAGTCTGAAAGTACAGAATCCGATCGAAGAGATGACAGAGGATACAGTAGTAAATCTTGGATTTGACAAAGAGCTTCTTTTCAAAAACATGGTAGACGCAAGAGCAGACTGGCTGTATGAGCTTCCCATGTGGAATGAGATCTTTGATGCTGAGACAAAGAAAAACCTTTATCGTGAAGCAAAGAAGATGAACACCGTAATCAAGGGAAAGAAGATCGGCAGAAATGATCCGTGTCCCTGCGGCAGCGGAAAGAAATACAAATACTGCTGCGGAAAGAACAAATAAACATAAGGCTGTCGCAAGTGCGGCAGCTTTTTCTTTCATAGAACGTAACTTTCTGTGAAGAAAGAGCCTCCTGCAAAATGCGCAGCTCGCAGAGCAGTAAGGACTGCTAATGCAGCCTGTTCGCGCGCGGAACAAAAGCTGTGCTGTCAAAACAGTAACTCGCAGGAGTGCATGACGCGCACCTCGCAGCAAGAATGCCGGAGCATTCTTGAATTTTGTTATAGTAAAGGTTGAGAAAAAGAATGACAATAATCAGTACGGCAGTTGGGGCGATCTGCCTGGTTTATTATCTGATCATCATATGCTATGCCGGGATCACGGCTGATTTCGCGTGGTTCTGGCTGCTTGCCGCTCTGGGAGCGTTTGCCGTATCAGGCCTGTCATGGTATCTGAAGTTTCATCCGGGCATCTTGCCATTCTGGCTTGGAAAGGCAGCGCTGGGGCTTCTGGTCCTCGGACTTCTGTATTTTGGGTACCTCTGTATGTGTATTTTTTCGGATATGCACAGCCAGGGAAGTACCGGGTTGGATTATGTGGTTGTTCTGGGGGCGCAGGTCAGAGGGCAGAAACCGTCAAAGGCTCTGACAAAGCGCCTGGAGAAGGCTCTTGATTACGCAAGGGAGAATACAGGGACAAAGCTGATCCTGACCGGAGGGCAGGGCAGCGGAGAAGAGATCTCAGAGGCAGAATGTATGAGCCGGTGGCTGCAGGAGCGGGGGATTGAGAACCTCCGGCTGATTCTGGAGGATCAATCGACCAGCACGAAGGAAAATCTGGTCAATGCCGACAGGCTGACCGGCTGTGCCGAAGCACATACCGGCATTCTCTCCAATGATTTTCATGTGTACCGGGGCGTGCAGATGGCTCGGAAACTGGGATATCGGCAGCCGGAAGGGATCGCGGCAGATTCGGATCCGATTATGGAGGTCCATTATATTGTACGGGAAGCATTTGCGCTGGTAAAAGCAAAACTGCGGGGAAATATTTAACTGAATTAAGTAAGTCTCCTGCTTCGGTTGTGAAAAGTAATAAGCAGTAGGGGGATTGGCTTATATCAGGAGGAGTGCAAACTCTTTCTGATAAACTGCGGAGCAGTGATTCGGTTATGGGCAAGCATTCAAGTGGATTGCGAATATCCGCTTGGCGAGACAACAGCAAGAGGGAAATGTTCTCTCAGTGTAAATTGGGAAGGGAGCGAGAGTGATATGTCAGCATCGGGTATCAGCAATGAAGAATTAAAGGAAGAAGAACTGGCACACTATCGAAGAGAGGCGGAAGAACTGATCGAAGAATTTCTGGAGACAGCGCCGCAGAAGGAAGGATCGCTGTTTGTGGTGGGATGCTCCAGCAGCGAGGCAGCAGCGCATGCGATCGGTTCATTTTCCAATGCAAAACTGGGGAAAGCGATATTTGAAGGAATTTACAGTGTACTGAAACGGCACGGAATTTATCTGGCAGCTCAGTGCTGCGAGCATCTGAACCGGGCGCTGATCGTGGAGAGCGCGGCAGCCGAGCGGTATGGGCTGGAACCGGTCAATGCGGTGCCCTTTCCGAAGGCGGGCGGATCTTTTGCGGCAGCGGCGTATGAAGAGATGGAGGAGCCGGTAGCGGTGGAGTATGTCCGTGCGGCGGCAGGGATAGATATTGGTGATACTCTGATCGGTATGCATCTGAAAGAAGTGGCAGTTCCGGTTCGCCTGAAAAAGTCGAGTCTGGGTGCGGCTCATGTCGTGTGTGCGCGCACAAGGCCGAGATATATCGGGGGAGAGCGCACACATTATGATGAGCATATGAAATAAAATGGGACTTGACTTTTGCTGACAAACAGATATATTATGAAAAGAGCAAAAGCAATGAAGAGAAGAGTAGGATGCGGAAGCATACAGAGAGAAGGACATACGGTGTGAGTCCTTTATGCGGAACCATTTGAAGACCACCTCCAAGCGGCCCTAATCAGGCACGGTGACTCCGTTATCGTCACACACGAGAGGCTGTCAGATGATATTGACGGCAAAAAGGGTGGAACCGCGAATTATTCGTCCCTTTCCGCAGTGATGCGGAGAGGGATTTTTTATTTCACAGGAAATTGCGTCCTGTGAAATAAAAAGCCTCCGGCATGATGCGCAGCTCGCAGAAAAGAAGCCTGCTCGCGCGCGGAACAAAAGCTGTGCTGCCAAAGTTGCGGTCCGCGGGGTGTGCGAAGCGCACTTTTGTTCTTTCACAGGAAATTGCGTCCTGTGAAATAAAAAGCCTCCGGCAGCATGCGTCCCGTGTGAAGATGACTCTTTGTTTATGAAGAAAGGTGAGCTATGAGAAGACTGACAAAAACCGAGAGAGCCGCAGCGGCGGCAGTACTGGCCATGGCGGCCGGGGTGGCGGGAACAGGGATTACCCTTCTGAAAAAACATACCCGCCTGATGGCGCAGAAAGCAGCATCCGTGTTTAAAGAGGATGAGGCTTCTGAGGAGAAAGAAAAATAAGTTACTGATGCTTTTCGGGAAATGAAAGGAGTTTTGACATGATTATCAAATTAAAAGACGGATCTGTAAAAGAATATGCACAGCCGATGTCTGTGATTGATATCGCATCTGATATCAGTGAAGGCCTGGCAAGAATGGCATGTGCAGGAGAGGTAGATGGAGAGGTTGTAGATCTGCGTACCGTTGTGGATAAGGACTGCAGTCTGAATATTCTTACATTTGAGAGCGAAGGCGGAGCAGCTGCATTCCGTCACACGACATCCCATATTATGGCGCAGGCAATCAAACGTCTGTGGCCGGATGTGAAGCTGGCAATCGGACCGTCTATCGCTGATGGTTTCTATTATGATGTAGACAGCCCTCGTCCTATCGTAGCTGAGGATCTGGAAAAGATCGAGGCAGAGATGAAGAAGGTAGTGAAAGAGGCTCTGCCGATCACGCGCTTCACTAAGTCCAGAGAAGATGCGATTGCATATTTCAAAGAAAAAGAAGAACCCTACAAAGTAGAACTGATTGAGGATCTTCCGGAAGACGCGGAGATCAGCTTCTATCAGCAGGGTGAATTTGTAGATCTGTGTGCAGGCCCGCACCTGATGAGCACCAAGCCGGTGAAGGCATTCAAACTGACCAGCCTGGCAGGCGCTTACTGGAGAGGCAGCGAGAAAAACAAGATGCTGACCCGTATTTACGGTACTTCCTTTACTAAGAAAGCAGATCTGGAAGAGTACATTACCCGGATCGAAGAGGCGAAGAAGCGTGATCACAGAAAGCTGGGCAAAGAGCTGGGACTGTTCATGATGAGCGATGAGGGTCCGGGCTTCCCGTTCTTCCTTCCCAAGGGAATGGAACTGAAAAACACACTGCTGGAGTACTGGCGTGAGATCCACAGAAAAGCAGGATATGTAGAGATTTCCACCCCGATTATTCTGAACCGCCATCTGTGGGAGACTTCCGGTCACTGGGATCACTACAAAGAAAATATGTATACAACCGTCATTGATGAGCAGGATTATGCGATCAAACCGATGAACTGTCCGGGAGGCATTCTGGTATATCAGTCAGAACCGCGTTCCTACAGAGATCTGCCGCTGCGTATGGGAGAGCTTGGACTGGTTCACCGTCATGAAAAATCCGGTCAGCTGCATGGTCTGATGCGTGTGCGCTGCTTCACAC
>CAKRNX010000008.1 GCA_934371475.1 uncultured Lachnospiraceae bacterium | reverse complement strand
CGTGCGCCTCCAGGGGCTCGAACCCTGGACACCCTGATTAAGAGTCAGGTGCTCTACCAACTGAGCTAGAAGCGCATTTTATATTGTTCTGTCGAACATTGAACATTATAGTACAGGATTTAAAAAAATGCAAGCCCTTTTTTAATAAAATTTATTTTTTTTACATTCTTTGTCGATTGCAATTCATCTGAGGCACATGATATACTGAAAGAAGTGTGTGAAGTTGAGCCGGACAGAATGTGAGCGATCGCTTTACACCGGATGTAAGGTGACGCGCACCTTGCAGCAAGAATGCCGGGGCATTCCTGAAAGTAAATGTTTTGAAGACCAATGAGTACCGATGAAGCTGCAGAGACCGACGGATAAAGGTGCAGCGGAAAGAAGAGAAAACTATGGAGCAGGAAAAAAACGAAACAGGACAGGAGAAAAGGGAAAGAAAGACATTGCGTCACGCTACCCCTCTGGGAGAAAACCAGAAATTTATCAAAAATGACCAGTACTTTACTATATGTATCTACACGTTTGTGCTGGTTGTGTTCTGTACCATTGCAATCAAGGTAATTATTTCTTTTGATCAGACGAAGGAGGCTTTTAACGGCATGTTCCGGGCGGTGGGACCGTTCCTGATTGCGCTGCTGATTGCGTACATTCTCAATCCGTTTGTCAAGGCGGTGGGGTCGCTGCTTGAGAAAATTTCTCCTGTGCTGAGAAAAAGAGAGCGGGTGCGCACGGTGATTGCCATGCTGATTGTCTATGTGCTGGGTCTGGGAATGATCATTGTAATTCTGACTTATGTATTGCCGGAAGTGGTGAGAAATCTGGTTGACCTGATCAATCAGCTCCCGGCGGCATACAAGTCGCTGTTAGATATACTGGAAGAGATGCAGCACAAGTTCCCGACAGTGGATTTCAGCTCCATCATTTCCATGCTGGAGAGTACTCAGTCGGATGTGACGTCCGAGCTGCGCACAGTAGCGGGAGATCTGATCCCTGTGCTGTACACGGCTTCGGTGTCGATTGTGACCTGGCTTGGAAATTTCCTGATTGCCCTGATTGTCTCCGTCTATATGTTGTACGGGAAACAGTCGCTCAGGCGGATGATCAAGATTGTGCTGTATGCATTTGTGCCGGCTCAGAAGATTTCCTATACCAAAGAGCTGGTGCTGGAATGCAATAATATTTTCAGCAAATATCTTGTGAGCAAAATGATCGACTCCTTTATTATCGGTGTGCTGTGCTCCATTTTGATGACGATCCTGAAGCTGCCGTACGTGCTGCTGATCAGTGTGATTGTGGGTATTACAAATATGATCCCTTATTTTGGACCGTTTATCGGAGCTATCCCCGGTATTGTCATTATTCTCTGTATTGATCCGATCAAGGCACTGATATTTGCGGTCATGATCCTGTGTCTGCAGCAATTCGACGGACTGATCCTGGGACCGAAGCTTCTGGGCGATTCGACTGGAATGAAGCCCCTGTGGATTATTTTTGCGATCACAATCGGCGGGAAATTTTTCGGCGTGATCGGAATGTTCCTGGGCGTGCCGGTGATGGCGACGCTGGGCTATCTGGCAGAGCGGTATATGAGGCATCGTTTGAAACGGAAACATATCTCTATGGATCAGCTCTGACAAAGGCACTGTTTCCGCATAAGATAAGACATAAAAGGAAATAAAAAGACAGGGAGGCACACAATGGTAGGCATTGGTCCCTGGAAGGAAAAATTATACAGAGTCACATACGACAAGCCCGGCTTAAATCGCCGGGCTTGTGTGCTGAAAAAATCAATAGACGAGGTAAAACGGATCCTGCAGGGCAAAGAAAAGAAACCCTGTAAAAAGCTGTCCGCCCTGTGCCGTCATCGGACTTCGCGGTGAAGGATAACTTTGTGGATAGGATTTCCCTGAGCGGAAAAGCGCTCTTCATATTCGGTCATAATGTTGCCCTGACAGAGCATTTCATCGTGGTGCAGGTCATAAGTGCAGGCATCGATGATCCAGCCGGCTTCTCTGGCCTGTTCAAGCGCAAAATCAAAGAGGGAGCGGTTGTCAGTTTTAAATTCAACCCGTCCCTGGGGCGTGAGAATCTGATCATAGCGGGCCAGAAATTCTTTGCTGGGGAGACGCCGTTTGGCATGGCGGTCCTTGGGCCAGGGATCTGAAAAATTCAGATAAATGCCGGATACTTCTCCGGAGCCGAATACTTCGGGAAGATCCTCGGCGTCCATACGCAGAAAATACAGATTGTGCAGATCGGTCAGCTGTTCGCGCTTCTCCAGCGCGCGGATCAGGACACTGGAATATTTCTCGATGCCGATAAAGTTGCGCTCGGGATGGAGCTGAGCCTGTGTCGTGATAAATTTGCCTTTTCCCATGCCGACTTCTATATATATAGGAAGATCATTTCCAAAAACTTCATGCCAGAGACCTTTCTTTTCGGTCATCACATCTTCATGAATCACAAATTCACTGGCGGCAATAGCATCCCGGGAACCGGGAATATTTCTCAGTCGCATAAATTCTGTTCTCCTTAATTATGAATAAATTCTTGACTGCATACTTTTCTATTTTCGCAGACATCCGGGATTTGTCAAGCGTTTTCCGGGGGGATCATCGGAAAAACAGAAATATTAATTTTATATGGCACCATATCAAAGAAATATTTTACAAAAATTGAGAAGGAAAATAAAATGTGCAAAAAGCGAAAAAGTACACGGTGCCGGTTGCCGTTGCCTGATTGTGAACTGAAACAGATGCCGTTCAGTGATTGATTAAATTTCAATATAAGACTTATTTTAGTTTAAAAACAGGCGTATAATTAAGACGTTAACCGCAGGAATTATTCAGCTGTACAGTATGTGGTCTGTGCGGCGGGATCAATGATTCGATGGTGAAAACAGGAGGTGGATGTATGATTCAGATGAATGATGTGGTGGCGCGGCTGTCGGAGATCGATGCTGCAGCTCAGCAGATTGTGGATCAGGCAGCAAGCAGAAAAAAGGAGCTGACCAGCAAGAATCTGGAGGAGCGGAAGGGCTTTGATGAGGAGCTGGAAAGCAAGACAAAGGAAACGCTGGCAGAACTAAGCGACCGCCTGGAAGAAAAAAACAGGCAGCGGCTGGAAGATATGAAAACAGAGAATGAGCAGGCGCTGGAGCATCTGGAACAGATGTATCAGAGCAGTCACACACAGATGGCAGAACAACTGTTCAGAAGAGTGATCGAGGTGTCATAACATGGGGAAACTGTTAGCTTACAGCGGTGTGGCCACTAAACTCCGGGCTATTTCGAGCCGCCTGTTTACCAGAGAAGAATATCTGGAACTGGGCGGATCCAGGAATGTGACGGAGGCGCTGAATTATCTTCGCCAGCATCCGGCGTATGAGCAGGTGTTTGCGGGATATGAAGGAGCCGAGCTGCACCGGGAACAGATCGAGGGGATCCTGGATCAGTCTATCGGCATTGATTTCCAGAAGATATACCGGTTCTGCTCCGCCAGACAGAGAAGATTCCTGGATATGTATTTTCAGAAGTATGAGGTAACGGTACTCAAACAGTGTCTGGGAAGAATATTTGACCACAGGGATGTGACGATTGATCTGTCGTATTTCAAAGATTTTTTCAGCCATCATTCCAGGCTGAAACCGGAACAGCTGTCGGAGTGCAAAGACATTCCCACGCTGCTGGCAGCTCTGCAGGGGACAGGATATGAGAAATGTCTGGCCAAGGTGCAGGAGCGTCCGGGGAGCACGCTGTGGGATTACGCCACGGCGCTGGATTATGAGTATTTTTTGAATTTCTGGAAGGAACGCAAAAAGTATCTGAAAGGACAGGAGCTGGACATGGTGACAGAGATGTACGGGGTCAAGATGGAGCTTCTGAATATCCAGTGGATTGCGAGAGGAAAAAAATACTACAACATGTCGCCGGCACAGCTGACAGCGGTGATGCTGCCGGTGGGGGTGCATATGCACAGGCAGGAATTAAGGAGAATGACCGAGGCGTCTACGATGAAGGAGCTGGAAGAGCTGCTGGCAGAGAGCTATTACGGACGACATTATCCGGGGCTGGACACAGATCACCTAGAAGAGATGTATATCAGGATCCGACGGGAGATCCAGCACCGTCTGGTGCAGTCAGAACCGTATTCCATTGCGGTGATGATCTCCTATCTGTTTGACAAGGAGCATGAGATTGATCAGCTGACCAGTATTCTGGAGTGTGTACGCTATGGGCTGGACGCGGAAGCGGCTCTGGTGGTTTAGGGGGAACATAATAATGATTGTAAAAATGAAATTTCTGGCGATTACCGGTCCCAGGACGGATATTGACCGGGTTGTCAGCGAGTATCTTTCCAGGTATGAGATCCATCTGGAAAATGCCATGTCGGAGCTGCAGACAGTAAAAAACCTCCGGCCGTTTATTGAAGTCAATCCGTACAAAGAGTGGATCAGCAGGGCGGACGGATATCTGAATACGTTAAAGTCCCAGACAAACAGCAGACTTGAAGGCAGTATTTCACTGGAGAGTGCGCTGAATGTGATCAAAAAGCTGGATGAACGGGTCGGCGGATATAATAAGAAAAAAAATGAACTGCTTCAGAAAAAGGCAGAGAAAGAAGAGTCCAGAAAGAAACTGGAGCCATTCCAGGATTTTCCATATGATCTGGAAAAAATCATGGGATTCCAGTTTATCAAGTTCCGGTTCGGACGCGTGAACAAGCTGTACCTGAACAAGATCCGAGACTACGTGGATGAAGAGATTGACACGGTATTTTACCGGTGCAGAGAGGACGGGCAGTATATTTGGGGCATTTATTTTGTGCCTGAGTCAGAGGTAAGGCGCGTGGACGCCGTGTACGCTTCCCTTCATTTTGAGCGCTTCTTTGTGCCGAATGAATATGCGGGTCTGCCGCATGAGGTCTACCATAGCCTCGGCGGCGAGATTGATGAGCTGGAGAAAGAGATCCGGCAGTGTGATGAGAAGATCCGTCAGGAGCTGGAAGGATCGAAGGAAGAGCTGGTGCTGGCCAGAAAGAAGCTGGCTGCGATGTCAGCCAACTTTGATGTGCGTAAGCTGGCAGCCTACACGGCCGGGGATGAGAAAGATCCGGTCTACTATATCCTCTGCGGATGGATGGCGCAGAGCGATGCGGACGCTTTCCTAAAAGAGATTAAAGATGACAAAAAGCTGATCTGCATGGTGGAGGATGAGAACAATAAGGTGCTGCATCAGCCGCCGACCAAACTGAAAAATCCGAAGGTGGCCAGACCGTTTGAAATGTTTGTCAGGATGTACGGCCTGCCGTCCTACAATGAATTTGATCCCACCATTTTTGTGGCGCTGACTTACGCGTTTATTTTCGGCGCGATGTTCGGCGATGTGGGACAGGGACTCTGCCTTCTGATCGGAGGTATTCTGCTTTACCGGTTCAAGCATATAGACCTGGCGGGATGCCTTGCGAGCGCCGGTGTGTTCTCGACATTCTTCGGATTTATGTACGGCAGCTTCTTCGGATTTGAAGATGTAGTTCCCTCGTTCTGGCTAAAGCCCAAGGAGGCGATGGCTTCCCTGCCGTTTATCGGCAGCCTGAATACGGTCTTTGTTGTAGCCATTGCGTTTGGTATGTTCCTGATCCTGCTGACGATGGTATTCCATATCATTAACAGTGTGAAGGCGCGGAACGTGGAGGGTACTGTGTTTGATACGAACGGTATCGCCGGGCTGGTATTTTACGGAGCGGTGGTAGCTGTGATTGTACTGTTTATGACAGGACATGCGCTTCCGGCAACCGGCGTGCTGGTTGTCATGTTTGTGATCCCGCTGGTGGCCATTGCATTTAAAGAACCGTTAAGCAAGCTGGTGCAGCACAAAGCGGACGCTATGCCAAAGGATAAGGGAATGTTCCTGATTACCAGTTTCTTTGAACTGTTTGAAGTAATCCTGAGTTATTTTTCCAACACACTTTCCTTTGTCCGTATCGGCGCGTTCGCAGTCAGCCATGCGGCCATGATGGAAGTGGTGCTGATGCTGGCAGGCTATACGAGCGGCGGCCTGGCAGGTACAAACTGGATTGTGGTAGTGCTTGGCAACGTGTTTGTCTGCGGTATGGAAGGTCTGATCGTGGGAATACAGGTGCTGAGGTTGGAGTATTACGAGCTGTTCAGCAGATTTTACACAGGAAGCGGCCGGCCTTTTGTCCCGTTTGTAAAGAAAAAGGATGAAAAATAAGCAAAGAATCCGCTGTAAACAAACGGATTGTGAGAGTGAGAAGCACGGAACCATTCGTGTAATCTATATAAAATAAAATGTCCGCCCGGGCATGTCCGGAAAAGGCTTTTGATAAGCCGGAAATAATGTGCAGGCATACATCGGGCGGCAGAATTAAGGAGGAAAATCAAATGTCTGAGATGACGAAAGTAATGTTAGTAACTGCGCTGGTACTGAGTATTGTTGTTCCGGTTGGGGCTTTCCTGATCGGCGAGAGAAACAGAGGACGTTTTAAAACTTCACTTGGAGTAAACTGCTTTTTCTTCTTTGGCACGATGGTGATCGCGGCGGTGATGGCATTTACCGGTAATGACACCGTGGCAGTGGCAGCGGAGACGGCTGCAGATGCTTCCGCTTCCGGACTGGCGACAGGCCTTGGCTATATTGCGGCAGGTCTTGTAACCGGACTGTCCTGTATCGGCGGCGGTATTGCAGTGGCCAGCGCGGCAAGTGCGGCTCTGGGCGCAATCAGCGAGGATGGCAGCATCTTTGGTAAGTCCATGATCTTCGTGGCCATGGCCGAAGGTATTGCTCTGTATGGTCTGATCATCTCCTTCATGATCCTTGGTAAACTCTGATAGAAAGAGCCGGATGGACACTATCCGGTCAGGCGGCGACACAGAATGGAGATTTTGATATGAAAATGTATCTGATCAGTGACAATGTAGATACCCTGACCGGCATGAGACTGGCCGGGGTGGAGGGCTGCGTGGTACACGAGCGCCAGGAACTGAGGGAGGCTCTGGAGAGGACGCTGGAGGATCCCGAAGTGGGGCTGATCCTTCTGACGGAGAAATTCGGCAGGGAATTTCCTGAGATCATTGATGATGTGCGGCTGAACCGTAAGCTGCCTCTTCTGATTGAGATTCCGGATCGGCACGGAACCGGGCGCAGTCCGGATTTTATTACATCATATGTAAATGAGGCTATCGGACTGAAATTATAAGGATTGCATGAAAAGACAAGAAAGAGGGTGGTTCGCTTGACGAACGAAGAAAAACTGAAACATTTCGAGGATTCCGTAATCGGGAGAGCCAACGAACTGAGTGAAGAGTCACTGAAAGAATTTCAGGAGACTCTGGATAAAGAAGGAAAAGAATACCGGGATGAGAAAAACCAGAGAGCACTCGCAAAGATCAAGTCAGAGATCGGCAATCTGAAACGGGAGCGCAATTCTGTTGTGGCAAGGCAGCAGATAGCTCTGAAGCGCCAGCTGACGGAGAGAACGGAGGAGCTGACTGCTCAGCTGTTTGAAGAAGTGAATGAAAAACTGCGCGGTTTCCGTCAGACTCCGGATTATCTGGAGCTGCTGGAAAAGCAGATCGAAAGCGTGAAAAAGATCGCGGACGGCAGAGACTTTACTGTGTACCTCAGCCCGGAGGATGAGGGCCTGAAAGCAAAACTGCAGGAGCTGACAGGAACAGAGCTGAGAATGGCAGAGACTTCTTTTGGCGGAGGCATCAGGGGATATGTGGACCATGAGAGGCTTCTGGTGGACAACTCGTTTGCATACAGGCTGGAAGAGCTGAGAGAAAACTTTACATTTGATACAGTTGAGGGAGGTACATCCCATGAGTAAAACAGGAGTCATTTACGGCATCAACGGTCCGGTGGTCTATGTAAAAGGGAACACTGGATTTCAGATGCATGAGATGGTGTATGTGGGACAGGAACGTCTGGTGGGTGAGGTTATCGCGCTGACGACGGATACAACCACAGTGCAGGTGTATGAGGAGACCTCGGGCCTGCGCCCGGGAGACCTGACAGAGTCCACGGGAGCGCCGATTTCCGTGACGCTGGGTCCCGGTATCCTGACCAATATTTTCGACGGCATTGAGCGGCCGCTGAATGAGATTGCGGCTCGTTCAGGCAAATATATCACAAGAGGTCTGAGTGTGAATGCTCTGGATGTCACAAAAAAATGGCCGACACATGTGACGGTAAAAAAAGGCGATGTGCTTACCGGAGGAACCGTGATTGCCACGGTGCAGGAGACAAGGGCGATTGAACACAGATCCATGGTACCGCCGGAAGTAAAAGGTGAAGTCATTTTTGCGGCACCGGACGGGGAATATACGATTGAGGATACGATTGTGACGATCCGGAAAGAGGACGGCACGGAAGAAGATCTCAAGCTGGCGCAGCACTGGCCGATCCGTGTGCCGAGACCTTCCGCGGGCAGGTATTCCTGCCGCAAACCGCTTGTCACCGGGCAGAGGATTCTGGATACGATGTTCCCCATTGCCAAGGGCGGAACTGCGGCGATCCCGGGAGGATTTGGTACAGGAAAGACGATGACACAGCACCAGATTGCCAAATGGTCTGATGCGGATATCATTGTATATATCGGATGCGGCGAGCGTGGAAATGAGATGACGCAGGTACTGGATGAGTTTTCACAGCTGGTAGACCCCAAGAGCGGCAATCCGCTGATGGATCGTACTGTGCTGATTGCCAACACTTCCAACATGCCGGTGGCTGCCCGTGAGGCTTCGATCTATACCGGCGTGACGCTGGCAGAATATTACAGAGATATGGGGTATGATGTGGCTATCATGGCGGACTCCACCTCCCGTTGGGCCGAGGCGCTGCGTGAGCTGTCCGGACGACTGGAAGAGATGCCGGCCGAGGAAGGTTTCCCGGCTTATCTGGCTTCCCGTCTGTCTGCATTTTATGAGCGTGCCGGCATGATGAAAAACCTGAACGGAACGGAAGGATCTGTCTCTATGATCGGAGCCGTATCTCCGCAGGGCGGCGATTTCTCGGAACCGGTGACACAGAATACGAAGCGTTTTGTCCGCTGTTTCTGGGGGCTTGACAAATCTCTGGCATACGCCAGACATTTCCCGGCAATTCACTGGCTGACCAGCTACAGTGAATATACATCCGATCTGGGCGACTGGTATAACAAAAATGTGGATGAGCATTTCATGGACGAACGGGCGAGGATCCTGGCGATTCTGAACCAGGAGAGCAGTCTGATGGAGATTGTCAAACTGATCGGTGCAGACGTGCTGCCGGATGATCAGAAGCTGACGCTGGAGATTGCCAGAGTGATCCGTCTGGGCTTCCTGCAGCAGAATGCATTCCATGCGGAAGATACGTGCGTACCGTTAAAGAAGCAGTTTCTGATGATGGATATTATCCTGTATCTGTACGACCGTTCGAGAGATCTGGTGGCTAAAGGCATGCCGATGTCTGTGCTGAAGCAGAGCGATATTTTCGAAAGGATCATCGCGATTAAATATGATGTGCCGAATAAAGACCTGGACAAATTCAACGAATACCGTGAGGCGATTGATGCATTTTACGAGGAAGTTCTGAAGAAGAACGGTTAAGGAGGGAGAAACGATGGCAATAGAATATTTGGGACTCAGCCAGATCAACGGCCCTCTGGTCATCCTGGAAGGCGTGAAAGACGCTTTCTATGATGAGATCGTGGAAATCACCGTGGCCGGAAAAGAAAAAAAGCTGGGCCGCATTATTGAGATTTATGAAGACAAGGCAATTATTCAGGTATTTGAGAGTACGGAGAACATGTCTCTGAAAAATACAGCGACAAGACTGACCGGTCATCCTATGGAGACCGCGCTCTCAAAGGATATTCTGGGCAGAACATTTAACGGCATCGGCCGTCCTATTGACAATCTTGGCCCTGTACGGGCGGAGACAAAGCGAGATATCAACGGTTTGCCGCTTAATCCGGTGTCCCGTGAATATCCGAGAAACTACATCCGCACCGGTATTTCCGCAATTGACGGTCTGACGACGCTGATCCGCGGGCAGAAGCTGCCGATCTTTTCCGGAAACGGCCTGCCTCATGACAGACTGGCTGCGCAGATTGTAAGACAGGCGTCTCTGGGAGACGATTCGGACGAGCAGTTTGCAATCGTGTTTGCGGCTATGGGTGTCAAGTACGATGTGGCGGAATATTTCCGCAGTACCTTTGAGGAAAGCGGGGTATCCGACCACGTAGTCATGTACCTGAACCTGGCAAACGATCCGGTGGCAGAGCGTCTGATCACGCCGAAGATGGCGCTGACAGCGGCGGAGTATCTGGCATTTGAAAAAAATATGCACATTCTGGTAGTGCTGACGGATATGACAAGCTATGCGGAAGCGATGCGCGAGGTATCATCTTCCAAGGGTGAGATTCCTTCCAGAAAGGGTTATCCCGGATATCTCTACAGCGAGCTGGCAACACTCTATGAGAGGGCCGGTATCGTGAAAGGCGTCAACGGATCTGTGACACAGATCCCGATCCTGACGATGCCGAATGATGACATCACGCACCCGATCCCTGACCTGACAGGATATATTACAGAGGGACAGATCGTGCTGGACCGCTCCTTAAACGGCAGCGGTGTGTATCCGCCGATCAGCGTGCTTCCTTCTTTGTCCCGTCTGATGAAGGACGGCATCGGAGAAGGCTACACAAGAGAGGATCATCAGGCGCTGGCCAATCAGCTGTTCTCCTGCTATGCGGCGGTGGGTGATGCCAGGGCGCTGGCTTCCGTCATCGGTGAAGATGAGCTTTCCCCTCTGGACAAGAAATATCTGGAATTTGGCAAAGCCTTTGAGGAACGATTTGTCGGACAGGGTGAGGAAGAAAACCGTACGATTCTGGAGACACTGGATCTTGGCTGGGAATTGCTTGGCATGCTGCCGAAAAAAGAACTGGACCGTGTCGATACCAAGCTGCTGGATAAATATTATCATGAGACCTGAAATGAACATTCAAGAATGCCCCCGGCATTCTTGCTGCGAGGTGCGCGTCATGCATCTGCATGACATATTTCTTCTGCGCACCTCTGCAATACTGCCGAAGGCTATATCAGATGGGGGAGTGACTTTCCCATCTGGTGTACGGGCAGTGGAGAGAGGTGAACATAGATGGATACAAAGTCATTTCCCACGAAGGGAAATCTGATCGCTGCCAAAAATTCACTGCAGCTGGCCAGGCAGGGATATGAACTGATGGACAAAAAGAGGAATATCCTGATCCGGGAACTGATGGGGCTGATCAGCCTGGCTTCGGAAATTCAGTCACAGATCGATCAGACATTCCGCGCGGCGTATGCGGCATTGCAGAAGGCCAATATTGAGATGGGCATCAGTCATGTGGAGGAGATCTCCTACTCGGTTCCTGTGGAGGAGAGTCTGCGGATCAAGACGCGGAGTATCATGGGAACGGAGATCCCATTGGTGGAGTACGACAAAAAGCCCATGACACCGACGTATTCTTTTTATTCCACAAGGCAGTCGCTGGATGAAGCCCGGGCCGCATTCGAGAAAGTGAAGGATCTGACGATTCGTCTGTCCTCTATTGAGAACTCCGCGTACCGTCTGGCTTCCGGTATCAGCAAGACGCAGAAGAGAGCCAACGCGCTGAAAAACATTACCATTCCCATGTACGAAGGGCTGACAAAGAGCATCACAGATGCGCTGGAAGAAAAAGAGCGTGAAGAGTTTACGAGGCTGAAGGTAATTAAACGGATGCACAGCGGTAAAAAATAAAAGTGAAACAGATGATTTAGAGAATGCCCCGGTATGATTGCAGAGGAACGCAGAAATACCGGGGCATTCTTGAATTTTGCTCTGGTAGATATTGACAATATTAAGATAGTTTAGTAGAATTTTAATAAGATTTAACAAAATTGTAATGTTTCTTCTGAACTGCACAATTATGGCTGACGGATGGATTGTTCACGTAAATAAAGAAAGGGAAAGAAATATGAGAAAAAAGTTAGCCGTCTGGTCGCTTTTCTGCTTCATTCTATGCGCAGTGCTGTCGCTGCAGGCGCAGGCTGCATGGAAAACTACCGCCCAGGGCAAGATGTATACAACGACAAAGGCACCGGGATATTATACCGGCTGGCATACGATTAAGAATGTCAAATATTATTTTTCATCCGCTGGTATTATGCAGACGGGCTGGCAGAAGATTAACGGCAAATATTATTACTTCGGCACGAACGGCAAAATGCGTGTGGGCTGGCAGACGATCAATAACAAGACATATTATTTCAGCGCGAACGGGGCACGCAAAAACGGCTGGCTGACTGTCAAATCCGGAGAGCTTTCCCTCAAATATTATTTCAGAAAAGGCGTCATGCAGACCGGGGTGCAGAAGATCAAGAACAAGCTGTATTATTTTAATGAGTCCGGTGTCAGACAGTATGGATTTATTAGGACTGCAGGCGGAAAGGTTTACTATGCCAACAAGTCCACGGGTGTGCTGGCGCACGGAGAGTGGATCAGCAATTATTATTTCGATGATAACGGTGTGATGGCCGTTAATCAGTGGATCGAGGGCAAATGGGTCGGAGCGGACGGCAGATATACCGGTGTGCGCAACAATGTCGGCTGGGTGACGGACAACGGGCGTACATGCTATTATGACAGAAACAGCCAGAAAGTATATGGCTGGCTGACTGTATCAGGGAAAAAATATTATCTGAATAGCAGCACCGGCGCACTGCAGTACGGATGGTTCAAGGTTGGTAATTATACCTACTATGCAGATAAAAAAGGCATCATACAGACATCCAAGTGGATGGGCAAAAAGTATCTGAAAAGTTCAGGAGCCATGGCTACCGGATGGCTTACCATCAACGGGAAAAGATACTGCTTTGATTCAAAGACCGGCGAGAAAAAGACCGGTTGGGTGAAGAAGGGCAAAAGTTATTACTACATGGATAAAAACGGCGTCAAGCAGGTCAACAGCTGGATTAACGGCAAGTATTACGTGGGATCCAAGGGCGCGAGAGCTGCAGGCGTAACGAAGATCGGCAGCAAATATTACTATTTCAGCCGCAAAAACGGAGGTGAGCTGCTGAAAGGCTGGATCAAGTACGGCAGCGATCTGTACTATGCACATTCTACCAAAGGATATCTTTTTGTAAACAAATGGTTTACAAAGGGAAGCAACAAATATTATGCCGGAGCCGACTGCGCGCTGTACCGCGGTCTGAAGACCATCAGCGGCAAGATTTATTATTTCAATATGACGAATGGGCGGATGTCCAAGAGTGTGATGACCAAGATCGGCGGCAGTACGTACTATTTTGGAAGCGACGGCGCTGCGGCCGCATCCAAATGGGTCAAATACAAGTCAAAATATTATTATTTTGAAAACAACGGTAAGATGGCTGTGAGCAAGTGGGTTGGCAAGTATTATGTGGGAGCGGACGGCGCCCGCACAGACCGGCAGCTTACCGTAGGACTTCAGACGATCAACGGCAAAAAATACTGCTATGACTCCAATGGAAAGCAGATGACCGGCTGGCAGACCGTCAGCGGCAGCAAGTATTATTTCAGTACAGAGGACGGCGCGGCTCTGACAGGGCTTCAGGTAATCAGCAGTAAAAAGTATTATTTCTATCCGACAGGCATTCTGGCGACAGGATTGGTTCTGGCTATAAGCGATAAGGAATATACGATTGGATCGGACGGAGTGGTGACTGCAGAGCGAACCATCAATATTTCCGGAAATACCGTGGGATCCCGACTGGCCAAGTTTGCCGTCAAATATGTGGGAAATCCCTATGTATACGGCGGAGTCAGCCTGACGAACGGAGCAGACTGTTCCGGATTTGTGCAGACTGTATTTGCCAACTACAATATCAAACTGCTGCGTGTGGCGGACGATCAGATGAAGGGACCGAATGCTACCTACATCAAGGCAGGCTATAAAACAGCTGTGACTGTGAGCGTCAGCGATATGCTGCCGGGGGACCTGGTTTTCTATGGATCATCCAATTACGCCAGCCATGTGGGTATCTACATCGGAAACGGGCAGATTGTACATGCCAGCAATTCCCAGCCTTATCCGGCGGGCGGCATCAAAATTTCGCCATATAATTATCAGACACCTCTACGGATCGTACGGTACTGGTCATAAGAGTTACGGAAGCGCTGCGGCAGAGGCCGCGGCGTCTTTTTGTATATCAGATGGGAGATGACTCCGACCTCCACAGGCGGCAGGGAACAAATCAGTATCAGTGATGGACATCAATCCCCATCTGATATAGCCTCCGGCTGGATTGCAGAGGTGCGCAGCTCGCAGAGTACAGGTATAGAAAGGAAATGTGAAAATCAAATGAAGCTGAAGTTTTATCAAACACGCGTTAAGCATCTGATCTGCTGGCTGCTGTGCCTGGCACTGGCGGGGAATCCGGCGATACAGCAGGTATCTCTGGCAGCGGAAAACAGTACAGAACAGGAAGACAATGAAAATATAGATCAAAGTACGGACACAGGATCTGCAGGCGCAGACAGTCTGCTGGAAGAGCCCGGTGTGATTGAAGTGTCACAGAATGGGGGATCTGAAATTGAGGTCTGGAATGAAGAGAGCGGAGACAGCGGTTCCCTGATTGAGGATGAGGACGTTTCCTGTCCGGAAAATATGATTGCGGCAGATGCGTCTGCCGGAAATGATCTTTCCGGAGCAGTAGATATTTCAGACGAAGAGACAGAGTATGCAGAAGTTTCTGGCGAAGAGAACAAGGAGACGGAAACGGAGGAGGGATTTCTGACAGAAGAAACGGAGACGGAAACGGAGGGGCTGTTTGAGGAAGTAGCGGATCCTGAGAATCCGGAGGCAGGCGCAGAGCCGGAAGAGACAGAGACGCTGAATGATCCGACAGTAGTACGGGCAGACTCGGCGGAAAAAGCAGGTCTGATGCTGCTGGATCTGGCGCAGTACGACGGCTCATTCGGCAATCAGCTGACAGGGGCTTCGAGACAGCTGTATAACAGCCGGGTAAGCTATTATGTGACAGCCGGCAAGACCGGTACGATGGAGCTGAATTTTACAGCAGATACTTCGCCTGTGGTATTTGATGCCGAAGTGATTTCCGGTGATGGCGGAAAGACATATCAGCTTGACCGCGATTCAGCAGGATATCAGACATTTAAGAATGAAGTGCGCTACGCCATGCAGTCTTCGGTAGATGCATTTGCCTATGATCATCCGGAGATTTTCTGGTTCCGGGGCGGCAGTTATACATGGGCGCCCGGAAAGAGGTATGATAAGGCAACAGGCAAATGGACAGGCTATGTGGCACAGCTGAAATATACGCCGGGTGTAGCTTTTGACGGGGCAGAGCTCCTGACGGGAGCCTACAGCCGGGCGGTCACGCAGACAGTAAATCAGATTGCGGCGGGAGCAGATCTTGATCAGGATGGAAAGATCGATGAAAAAGAACTTCTGCAGGCGGCTCATGATTATCTGTGCAATACATTATTTTATGATTACGATTCTTATGCTTCGTATATTGCAGCAAAGGATTACCGGATATTCTGTTCCGCGCCGGCTTTTCTGCCGGATCAAGTGGGCAGCGGCGTAGTCTGTGAAGGATATGCCAAGGCGTTTAAGGTACTGTGCGACCGGATGGGGATCCCCTGTGTATGCATCGGCGGAACTGTGGTGCAGAACGGAAAGACTGAGGGGCATATGTGGAACGGTGTGCAGGTTAACGGAAAGTGGTATCTGACGGATGTAACGTGGGATGATTCGGCCGGCACGGTTTCATACCGGTATTTTCTGGTGGGAAATACGTTCACAAACCGGATCGCCTCCGGGAATTTCGGAGGCTCTGAGGCCGGAGCATCCGAGATTTTTGTCTATCCTTTTCTGGAGACGGAGAGTCTGGTCTGCTGCAGCGTGGGACGCCACAATTTTGAAAAAACAGAAGATGTGGAAGCTACCTGTGTACAGGGAGCCTATACAGAATATACCTGTACAATCTGCGGGATTACGAGCCATTCCACTATCGGACCGGAAGATCCGGATGCTCATCAGTACAGCGTAGAGCGGATGGAACCGACGTGTACGGAAGCAGGCTCTGAGACTTATACCTGTGAGCTGTGCGGCTACAGTTACAGCCGAAATCTTCCCGCACTGGGACATTCCTATAAAAACGGAGTCTGTATTCACTGCGGAAACGGAGATACCATCGCGCATACGTCAGTCGCGGCGGTGCCAGACCAGGCATATGCGGGGAAGGCGATCATTCCTTCGCTGACGGTGAAATTTGGCAGCAATGTATTGAAAAAGGGGACAGATTATACGGTTTCCGGACGGAACAACAAAGAAGTGGGCACAGCCGGGCTGACAATCACAGGCATCGGAAAATACAGCGGAAGCAGAAGTATTTCTTTTAAGATCGTAAAAAAATCGGTCAGTAAACTCAGCTTCAGCCAGCCTGAGGACCAGACATACAGCGGCAAGGCAAAGACGCCGGCGCTGACCGTCAGAAACGGCACCGTGAAACTGAAAAAGAACACAGATTATACCCTGACCTACAGCAAAAATAAAAACGTGGGAACCGCTGTAATCACAGTAAAAGGAAAAGGTTCCTACAAAGGAAGTTATAAGGTATATTTCCGCATTCTGCCCCAAAAGCCGACTCTGTCCAGGGCGGTATCTTCCGCGCGCGGGAAAATGACGGTTTCATGGAAGAAGGCATCGGGCGCCGGGGCGTATCAGATCCAGTATTCCACGAGCAGCAGTTTTAAAAATGCCAAAAAAGTAAAGGCCGGAGCCGGAAGTGCGGCAAAAACGATCACAAACCTGAAAAAAGGGAAAACATATTATGTGCGGATCCGCAGCTATAAGACGGTGGATGGAAAAAAATATTACAGTGGCTGGAGCAGCAAAAAGAAAGTGAAAATAAAAAAATAAGAGAAAGAATGATGAGATATTCACGGATTTGCTTTATTCAGGCGAAATCTTCCGAAAGCCGAAACCTGCGATTCATGAAACGTTTTTCAGATATGCCTTAAAATATCATGTAAATAGTGTGAAGAAACAGAAAAACTGTGTTCACACTATTTTTGTTTTATTTCATCACAGAAGCCAGTATTTCATTGACCAGCTTGCCGTCTGCCTGTCCCTTGACTTTGGGCATGAGCACTTTCATGATACGGCCTTTGTCCTTGGGGGTGGGGGCGGAGATTTCCAGTTCAGCCAGCACCTGTTCGATGACCTCGCGGATCTCGGCCTCGTCCATCATATGAGGAGCAAATTCCTCCAGGACAGAGATACGGAAAGTACATTCCTGAATGATATCAGTGCGGTCTGCAGGAGTCAGCTCCAGAGTTTCTTTTGTCTGTTTGATCTCCTTGAGAACAACCTCATTCTCCTCATCCGGGGTCAGATCCGCGCGTTTGTCAATAGCCTTGTTTTTCAGGGCTGACAGCAGCATGGAGAGAGCGTCCTTCCGGTCTTTATCTTTTGCTTTCATAGCAGCCTGCATAGCACTTCTTACTTCATCGATTCTGCTCATAATATCGCATCCTTTCTGTCAATTACTTCCTGTGAATCAGATATTTCCGGCACCCATTATAGCAGATAAGAAAAGAATTGGGAAGTCTTAAGAAATTCTGTCACAATAGCGGTTGAAAGAACGAATCTTCAAAGTTATAATGGACGAAGAGAGGAGGATTTTTTGCATGCGAAAAGTTTCTAATGTAGTGGTTGCCATACTGGCAGCAGGGGTCTGTGTGTTTATCACACTGATATCCAGGGATACGGATTTGATATCTCTGGCATTTAATCTGGCAGTACTGGGACTGATGGCGGTGATTATCATTGCCGCAGGGATGATCGGATTCCGGCGGATGTCGCAGAGCGCGGACGGCCTGGATCGGGCTTCGGCCAAACTGATGAGCATTTACCAGAACAAGGGGACGATGGGACAGATTACGTCCTCAGGCAGCAGGATTTTTGAAGTGGATTACCTCGATCACAAGTACCAGGAATATCTGGGATATCTGCGCAAGACAAACAGCCCGTGCGATATCGGGGATTACATAGGCGAGTATGAGATCAACAATTACACGCATCGCCGCATGATTGAGATGATACCGGATATCCTGACCAGCTTCGGTATCCTGGGAACGTTCCTGGGGCTTGTCTGGGGTCTGCGCGGTTTCAATCCTGTCAGCTATGAGGAGATGACCACATCGGTTTCCTCCCTGATTAATGGGATCAAGGTTGCGTTTGTAACTTCTATTTACGGTCTGACGCTGTCGATTGCGTTTTCCTACTGGCTGAGAGGGTCTCTGACGCGAGTGTCCGAGAGCCTTGACAATTTTCTTGACAAATATTATCTGTGCGCTGTGCCGCCTACGGATGCAACGGCGATGAATCATGTGCTGGCCAATCAGAAGGAGCAGATTAAGGCGGCTAAGGATATGACAAAGGATGTATCTGAGCAGATGGCAGTCAGCTTTGAGCATTATGTGGAGCCCGCGATTGATCAGCTCACAAGGACCATGGCAGATTTTACTCATGTGGTAGCGGAAAATCAGGAAGATCTGCTCCGGAATGTAGCGCTACAGGTGACGGAGGCGATCCGCAGCGAGCTGATGGGGGAATTTATAGATATGCGGGATATTCTGAAAGATTCCAACAAACTGCAGAGAGATTATGTGCGTTTCCTGTCTGAAGCGCAGCAGCAGCAGGCGCAGTTCCAGAAGGAGCTCTCCAACGGACAGGTCGGTTTCCAGAAGGGAATGACAGATCTGCAGGCCGAGCTGCAGCGCGAGATGGCTCAGATACATCAGCAGTTCCGGCAGGGCGTGATGACCGGTGAGGAGGAGATGACCAGAGCCATGAAGACGTCCGCGGCCAGCCAGGAGAAATGTCTTGAGGCCATGCAGACGCAGCAGGACAATCTGCGTGAATTTGTCGATTACATGAGCAGGGTGATGGAGCGGATGTCCCAGATGAATGATCTGACAGTGAAAACGCTGAATGCGGTGACAGAAGAACTCAAGGGTGTTTCCGGTCAGAAAGAGACGGCAGATCTGTCAGAACTCAACGACCGTCTTGACCGCCTGATCCAGGTGATGGAGCGTCAGCAGTCAAAGGGAAAGCGGGGGCTGTTCCGTTAAACCGGATGAGGAGGATAGACGATGAAGAAAGTAAACCGGAGAAAAATGGAGGATTCCACACACCATAATGTGTGGCGCTCCTATTCGGATATGATGTCCGGCCTGCTCCTTCTCTTCGTGCTGATCATGGCGGTATGCCTGATGCAGGCTCAGAAAAACTATACGGAGAAGCTGAATGAACAGGCCAAGCAGCTGCAGACGCAGAATGAGCTGAACAAGAGCCAGACACAGCTGAATGAGCAGTCCGCCCAGCTGAGCGAACAGTCAGCACAGCTTGAAAACCAGCAGACTACGCTGGACGAGCAGGCAGACAAGTTAAGCGCCCAGCAAAGTACCCTGGATGAACAGGCTGCTGCACTGGCTGACCTGCAGACACAGCTGAGTGAGCAGGCCAGCGAGCTGGAGCAGAAGGAGGCGGATCTGTCCGCCAGCCAGACAAAGCTGGATCAGCAGAATACACTGCTGACATCCCAGCAGGCGAAGCTGGATGAGCAGACCGCGCTGATGTCAGAACAGCAGCAGAAGATTGACCAGATCATCGGCGTCAAGGCCGATCTGATTGCATCTCTGAACGAAGAGTTTGAGTCAAACCATATCTCGGTGGAGATTGATAAACAGACCGGTGCGATGGTGCTCGATTCAAGCGTGCTGTTTGATTACAATGCAAGTGAATTGAAGGAAGAAGGCACACAGGTGCTGGCTCAGGTACTTCCCGTGTACTGTAAGGTGCTGTTGAGCGAGGAGTACGAACCGTATCTGGCAGAAGTCATTATCGACGGCTATACTGATTCCAGTGGCGGATATATTTCCAACCTGGATCTGTCCCAGCGCAGGGCATTTGCGGTGGCAGAGTACCTGGTCAACAACAAGGACAGTTTTCTGGATGAAAATCAGGGTGAAGTACTGATGGAGAAGCTGACAGCCAACGGCCGTTCTCAGAGCAATCCAGTGCTGGATGTCAATGGCAATGAAGACATGGAAGCTTCCCGCCGTGTAGAGATCAAGTTCCGCCTGAAAGATGAGGAGATGATCAGTTCCCTGCAGCAAATGCTGGAAGAGAGCGTGGCAAGCGATACGCAGGCAGCGGCAGATGCGGATACACAGAACACGGCAGAGACACAGGCCGGTTCCGAGACGGTGGTAGATGCGCCATCAGGAGATGATGCTTCTGCGGGGGCAGATGCTTCGGACAATGCGGGCGGCGACGGGCAGCCCATCGTGATACAGTAAATAAAATACCGCTGGATCAACAGTTGAGCGATTGATCCGGCGGTATTTTTTTGTTTCACAGGAAAACGCGTCCTGTGAAACAAAAAGCCTACGGCAGGGCGTATATTGTCCGGTGGACAATGGTTTTGCGCCGACCGAAACGAAGTGTAGACTGTGCAGCTGACGCATGAACTGAAATCGCGCCCTGCCGGAGACTATATCCGATAGGGGAGTGGTGCCTGCCACTGATACTGATTTGTTTTTTTGCACCTTTTTTTAATTTATTTATATAATTTGCACAAAATATACAGCTATTGCACCTTTTTTTATCAGCAATATCTGATGTATATGATTTTATGTGGGCAAAATAAAGAAATTGTCGTATTGATTGAAACTATTTATAATGAGCATTGAAATTACACGGAAACTTTCAAAAAAAGGAGGATGACACACATGAAAAGAAAGCACTTTTTAGCACTTTTATTAACATTATCCATGCCGCTGGGGCTGACCGGTTATGCGAGCGACGCGGAGAACAGTGGAGAAATTACCTTCCACCACGTTCCTTACGGCATTCAGCAGGTCTACTCGATTGAGGTTGTAGACCCGGTTACTGCAGTGAGAAATCCTACGACTCCCCTCTCAGGTGAGGAAACTGCCATTTATGTTTCTGCCAAAGTGGATTCCGAGGATTTTATGATCCGCAATGTAACGCTTGAATGGACTTTAAATGGCAAAAAGCAGGAGCCTATCAAAATGGGGCTTGTAGAGGACGTATTTAGCCTGCCTTTTGCTATCCCGGGATTTACCGCTGATAAGGCGGATCAGGTAGATCTGAGTAAAGTAGACCGTGAAATCTATTCCTGTAATCTCCCGGCTCTTGAAAAAGATGATGTGGTTTCTTATCATTTCCAGGTTGGTGATACAGTCAGTGAGGATTATGAAGTGACTGTTATGGAAAAGGTGAACTATACACAGATGAAACGTAATCCGGAAAAATCCGGTCTTGTACTGGAAGCAGAGGACGGTTTCCAGGTTCAGATGGTGTTTGAAGAAGCAGGCGGCATTCACCTGAATACCGGTTTCGGAGAATTATTGCCGGATGAGCAGACTCCGGAGATCACCGAGTATGAGGAAGGCTTTAGTGCCAAAACGGACGACTGCCGTGTGGAAGTAAGCTACAATCCGTTCAGCATCCGTTTTTACAATGAAAATGATGAGTATGTTACAGCAATCAACGGAATTCAGGCAATTTCAGACTCTGCCGGTAATGTTGAACAGATTCAGTATGACGTTGACGGCAGTGAGGATGAGCAGTATATGGGCTTTGGTATGCAGTTTGCTGATCTGGATCAGCGCGGAAATACAGTTCATATTCAGACCATAAACTGGTATCTGGAGCAGTACAAGAGCGGTGCCACCTATGCGCCGGTTCCTTATTATACAGTTCCGGGAAAATACGGTCTCTACATTGATGAATCTGATCAGATTGCCTTCCAGATGGCATCTGAGAACGAAGACATCCAGATTATTGACCTGGTTTCTTCAAGAAAAGAGAATCAGACAGATCTTCATATTTTCCTTGGAGACAATGAGGAAATTGCAGCAGAATATGCGAATGCAAATGGTCATGCCGCTATGCCGCCCGAGTGGTCGTTTGGTACCTGGCTGTGCGCAAATGAATGGAGCAGTACTGCAGAGATTGAAGATGTCATGAACAAAGCAGAGGAATATGGCGTAAAATATAATACCATTATTACAGAAGGATGGAAAAATAACTTCTATCTCTTCTATGATGCGCAGTATACACCTCAATCCGGAGACTACTGCTTCAGCGTTTCTGATTTTATCTGGGGAGATCGCTGGACGGATCCGGTGGCTCTGGTAAAAGAAATGAAGGAAAAAGATGCCCACTTTATTCTCTGGATGATTCCTTCAATCAGAGAGCCTAAGCTGGACGACGACGGTAATTCCACAAATCCGCAGATGACAGCAGACATTGAATACCTGATTGATAACAAGATGGTAATTATGAATGAGGACGGTACTCCTTACCGTCAGCCCAATGACTGGTTTACCGACAATATGATTCTGGATTTCACCAACCCGATGACAAAAGAATGGCTGAAAGGAAAAATGAACTATCTGTTTACTGAGATCGGCATCAGCGGATTTAAGACAGATGGCGGAGAATTCCTCTGGGGCCGTGACGCTGTTGCTTATGACGGACGCCGCGGAGATGAGCTCAGAAATGATTACCCGGATCTGTATGCCCAGGTACTCTATGACATTGCCAATGAACTTACAGACGGAGATGCCGTTATGTTCAGCCGTGCCGCAGGCCGCCATATGAACCAGCATCCGTGGATGTGGATGGGCGATCAGAAACCGACCTGGGAAGAGTTCCAGGCTGTACTGAATGCACAGATGAATCTGGCTATTTCCAATGTTCCTTTCAATACACCTGATATGTCCGGATTCGGAGGAGATCTCCCGGGATATGAATACAAAGAACTGTATCTGAGAGCCCTTGCGCAGGTAGCTTTCTCTCCGGCTATCCAGCTTCATTCTGAAGGCAGAAACTATGATAACCCGAGCCTGAGCCGTACCAGAATGCCGTGGAATCTGGCAGAACGTTATAATGATACCAGCATTATTGAGATCTTTAATATATTTAATGATATCCATTATGACCTTCAGGATTATATTCTGGAAAATGCAGAAAAGGCATCTGAAACCGGATATCCGATGATGCGCTCCCTGGCTTATGAATATCCGGATGATCCGGAAGCAAGAAACGCAGAAACACAGTATATGTTTGGCGATAAGTATCTTGTATGCCCGGTAATGGAACAGGGCGCAACTACCTGGGATGTTTATCTTCCGGAAGGAAACTGGAAGCATTATTTCACAGGAGAAACCTATGAAGGCGGACAGTGGTATACAGTGGACGCACCTTTAGATCAGATTCCTGTTTTTGAAGCATTATAAACAGAATTTGCTGACTGAAATAATTCGGTCGTCAAAATGATCTGCCCCCCAAAAGTAAGATAAAATTGATGACTATGCAGCTAATAAGGACTGAACCCTGCTGGACAGGGTTCGGTCCTTTTCGATTTTTGGACTTGCTTCCATGCAGCAGGAATGCCTGGGCATTCCTGAACCACGGGAGTGCTTGGAACTTTTAGGAAAGTATGGTAAAATATTTGGGCTGAAAGCAGCATGGAAACAAAGAAATCAGCAGACAGGCAGTCCGTTCTGCTGTTTGCATTAACATCATTCATATAAGGAGGATTTGCAATGAGTAAAGAAAATACGTGGAAATCTTATACGGTGGAACAGTGCGCCGAGCTGGAGCAGCTGTGCGGCAGCTATCGGGAGTTCCTGGATAAAGGAAAGACAGAGCGCGAATGTGTGAAAGAAGCGGTGAAGCAGGCGGAGGCAGCAGGATATGAGAATCTGGAGAATGTGATCACCTCCGGGAAAAAGCTGCAGCCCGGCGATAAAGTGTACAGTATCTGCATGAACAAGTCAGTGGTGCTGTTTATGGTGGGAACAGAGCCGATGGAGAAGGGAATGCGCATCCTGGGTGCACACATTGATTCTCCGAGACTGGACCTGAAACAGAATCCGCTGTATGAGGATAATGAGATGGCATATCTCGATACCCATTACTACGGCGGTATCAAGAAATATCAGTGGGTGACGATCCCACTGGCAATCCATGGTGTAGTAGTCAAAAAGGATGGTACAGTGACAGAAGTGCGGATCGGTGAGGAAGAGAGTGATCCGGTATTCTGCGTGACAGATCTGCTGATCCATCTGTCCGGAGAGCAGATGGACAAGAAAGCCAAAGTAGTGGTAGAAGGTGAAAATCTGGATCTGCTGGTAGGCAGCAGACCGGTAAACATGGACGGAGAAGAGGAGAAGAAAGACGCGGTGAAGGCAGGCATTCTGCAGATCCTGAAAGAAAAATATGATATGGATGAGGAAGATTTCCTGTCAGCAGAGCTGGAGATTGTACCGGCAGGCAAGGCCAGAGACTGCGGATTTGACCGCAGTATGGTGGCGGCTTACGGACAGGATGACAGAGTCTGCAGCTACACTTCCCTGGCAGCGCTGCTGGATACGGAAGTACAGGCACACACATGCTGCTGCCTGCTGGTGGATAAAGAAGAGATCGGCAGTGTGGGGGCGACCGGCGCACAGTCACGCTTTTTTGAAAACGCAGTGGCAGAGCTGATGAACTGCATGGGTCAGTATAGCGAACTGGGACTGCGCAGATGCTTAAGCAGTTCCAAAATGCTCTCTTCTGATGTAAGCGCAGCGTTTGATCCGCTGTATGCATCGGCATTTGAAAAGAAAAATGCAGCATTTTTCGGAAAAGGTCTGGTGTTCAATAAATATACAGGATCCGCCGGAAAATCCCATTCCAACGATGCAAATGCAGAGTACCTGGGATGGATCCGCAATGTTATGGACAGACATTCCGTGGCATTTCAGACTGCAGAGCTTGGCCGCATCGATGTGGGCGGCGGCGGAACCATCGCCTATATTTCCGCACTGTACGGAATGGAAGTTGTAGACAGCGGCGTGGCAGTACTGAGTATGCATGCACCGATGGAAATCACAAGCAAAGCAGATATCTATGAGGCGAAGAAAGGTTATCAGGCATTTCTGAGAGGGTGATGAGATGGCAGAACGCGGGAAACTGAGGATGCAGTACCGTCCGGATCAGAAGGGCAATCAGCTCTCGATCCTGGGCTTCGGGTGCATGCGCTTTACCAGAAAATACGGGCGGATTGATCAGGAGAAAGCTGAACGGGAGCTGCTGCTGGCGATCCGGCACGGAGTCAACTATCTGGATACCGCGTATATTTATCCGGGCAGCGAGGAGTGTGTGGGCAAAATTTTGGCTAAAAATCACTGCAGGGATCAGGTTTATCTGGCAACAAAGCTGCCCCACTATCTGATCAAGTCCAGAGAAGGACTGGAAAAATGTTTTCAGGAGCAGTTGAAACGGCTGCGGACAGATCATATCGACTATTATCTGATGCATATGCTGACGGATATAGCGACATGGGAGAGACTTAAGGCGATAGGCATAGAGAGCTGGATCAGGGAGAAGCTCGATAACGGACAGATCCGGAATATCGGTTTTTCCTACCACGGCAATACAGCTATGTTTAAGCAGCTGGTGGATGCGTATCCCTGGAATTTCTGCCAGATCCAGTACAACTATATGGATGAGCATTCCCAGGCTGGACGGGAAGGTCTGCAGTATGCATTTTCCCGCGGTCTGCCTGTGATTATCATGGAGCCGCTGCGCGGAGGGCGTCTCGTCAATATGCTTCCGGCCAGAGCCAAAAAGCTGGTCGAGGAGAGCGGGAAGAGTGCATCGGAACTTGCGCTCCGCTGGTTGTGGGATCAGCCGGAAGTCACGGTTGTGCTTTCCGGGATGAACTCCGGACAGATGATAAAAGAAAATCTCATTGCGGCGGCGCGCGCCCGTGCGGGAATGGTGACGCAGGAGGATTTTGCGCTGATTGAGCAGATCAAAGAGGCGATCAATGAGAAAGTGAAGATCGGCTGCACCGGCTGCGGATACTGTATGCCATGTCCTCACGGAGTGGACATTCCGGCATGCTTCCGCAGTTACAACCTGCGTTACACGGAGAATAAATTCAGCGGCCTGAGGGAATATTTCATGTGTACGGCCATGAAAAATCAGTCCGGTCATGCATCTCTGTGCGTAGAATGCGGACGGTGTGAAAAACACTGTCCCCAGTGTCTGCCGATCAGGGACAATCTGAAACTGGTGGCAAAAGAGCTGGAGACACCGGTCTGCAAAGCGGTATTTCAGGTGAGGAGATTCATTAAGCTGTAAAGAAATGAAGATTCACCATATAAATGGTTATGTGTCCTGTGATCCTGCACCTGCTATTGTACAGGCACGGGTGAGGTCAGGTCTTCTGACACTGTAATCTCATAAGACAGGACAGACAGAAAAATTGGGTTGGGCGGATATTCGCAATCCGCTTTGCTGTTTGCGCATAACTGAATAGCTGCTAATTGATCAGGAGAAGCTTACATTCCGCCTCCTGATACAAACAAGTCCCTGCCCATTGCTGATTGCTTTTCGCATTTGGAGCAGGGGATTTACTTGGTTCAGTTAAATAATAAGGAGGTTAGAATTATGAGAGCATATGAGAGACTGCTGAACTATGTGAAAGTCTATACAACCAGTGATGAGGAGGGACAGGGGATTCCGAGCACGGAAAGGCAGTTTGACCTGGCCATGCAGCTGGTAGACGAGATGAAGACACTGGGGATTGATGATGCCAGGGTGGACGAGCATTGCTACGTGTATGGCACGATTCCGGCAACCCCGGGATATGAGAACAGATCCGCGATCGGATTTATTGCCCACCTGGACACGGCTCCGGACTGCAGCGGAGAAGGGGTGAAGCCTCAGGTCCATGAAAAATATGACGGCGGCGAGGTGGCGCTTGGTGAGAGCGGAAAAGTGCTTTCACCGGAAACATTTCCGCATCTGAAGAGCCTGAAAGGGCGCACCCTGATCACAACGGACGGCACAACACTGCTGGGGGCGGACGACAAAGCCGGCATCGCGGAGATTATGACGCTGGCACAGGAGCTGCTGAGCAGCGACATACCTCACGGAAAAATTTGTATTGGCTTCACACCGGATGAGGAGATCGGCGGAGGTGCGGAGCTGCTGGATATTCCGGCTTTTGGCGCAGAGTTTGCCTACACGGTGGATGGCGGAGCGGAGAATGAGATTGTCTATGAGAACTTCAATGCCTGCGGAGCAGAGTTTACGGTTCACGGCTTCAATATTCATCCGGGAGAATCCAAAAACAAAATGATTAACGCCGCGCTGGTTGCTATGGAGATCAACAGCATGCTGCCGGCCGGGGAAACACCGAGACATACCGATATGTATGAGGGATTTTTCCATCTGACGCAGATGCAGGGAAATGTAGAGGAAGCCAGACTTCAGTATATCATCCGTGACCATAGTGCTTCTCACTTTGAGGCGAGACAGGAGATGCTGCAGCACATTGCAAAGATGATCAATGAAAAGTACGGAGAGGGAACGGTAACACTGACTATTCATCAGCAGTACCGGAATATGGCAGAGAAGCTGACAGGCTGTATGCATCTGATTGATTTTGCAAAAGAGTCCATCCGGGAACAGGGGATGGAACCGGATACTTCACCGGTAAGAGGCGGTACAGACGGAGCACAGCTTTCCTTCCGTGGCCTGCCCTGCCCGAATCTGGGGACCGGCGGATATGCGTTCCACGGCTATTATGAGCATATCACGGCGGAAGCGATGGATATGGTAGTAAAGGTTATGACAGGTATCGTGAGTCGCTATGCGCAGCGGGAAATCTGACGGAGTGGTAGAATGAGATATTTTATTTCAGATCTGCATTTTTACCATCAGAGCCTGAATGACCAGATGGACTGTCGCGGATTTGCGGATGCGGAAGAGATGAACCGCTACATGATCGCACAGTGGAACAGAAAAGTGCGTCCCTGCGACGAAGTGGTGATCATTGGTGACCTCTCCTATGGAAAAGGAAGGGCCACCAATGCAATTGTAGAGCAGCTGAACGGAAAATTGAGTCTGATCGAAGGAAATCATGACCTGTATCTGACAGACAAACATTTCGATAGAAGTCGATTTGAATGGATCAAACCGTATGCGGAACTGCATGATAATAAGCGAAAAATTATTCTCTGTCATTATCCGATTATGTGTTATAACGGTCAGTACCGGAAGATGAGGGATGGCCAGGATCGGACATATATGCTGTATGGACATGTACACAACAGTTTTGACGAGACACTAATCAATCAGTTTCAGGAGATTACCCGCAATTCTGTTCGCGAGATCCGCGGGCAGGAAGAACCGGGCCATATCCCGTGCCATATGATTAACTGCTTTTGCATGTTTTCCGATTATCAGCCGCTGTCGCTGGATGAATGGATCGAAAATGACAGAATACGGCGCGCACAGGATCGGAGCAGTGTGCATCTGTGAGTTAGAATGAAAGTATGTAACAAAACGAAATAAAATAAGGAATCAGGTTGAAATTTCTATTTGCATCATATAAAATAAGGAAAGATTTTGTTAGATAACAACAGCCAGACAGGGGGAAAAGGATGGCAGGGATTTTACAGATAAAACATGGGACAAAACTGCGTCTTGCACTGGAAACGGCTGTGGGACAGGAAACGCAATTTAACCTGATCTGTACATTCAACAAAATGGTCAATGAGTCAGCTTTTCTGATCTCAATTCCGATGGAGGGCGGCAAGCCGCTTCCTCTGGATGAGAACTGCAAGCTGCTGTTTCAGCATGAAGAGGCGGGGATTGTTCAGATTTTTGCCGGCTATGCGGATGACGAGCTCAAGGAAGGGATCCACAAATATTGGAAGGTGCGCCTGGTAGCAGAGCGCAGGCAGATGGTACAGCGTGCGGATGTACGTATGAAAGTATCTCTTCCGGTGCAGTATATGCAGGATACCTGGGCATTGAATTCGGACGGAGAGATCGATAAAGAGAACGGCGAGACCATGGATATTTCCAAAGGCGGTATCGCTGTCTATATGAACCACTGTTTTGAGGTGGGTGAGACCTGTATTTTTACACTGCCGAGGATCGGGACAGCTTCGGAGGGACAGCCTTCCAGAGAGGTCGTGGGGATTGTCTGCTGGACAAGGCCTATGCCGAAGGGCAGTGCATTTCGGTATGTCTGCGGTGTGCGCATACGGTTTGAGAGTGTGTTAGAGGAAGAGCAGATGCAGGATTACGTGGCATATGTGAAGAAAAGGTACCGGTTATGAGCCGTCGGAGAAAAAAGAAAAAATCAGAAGAAGGACAGGAACCGGTTGTCCGCATTGAAGAACTGGAGAAGCTCATAGAAAAGTACGGGGACGAGGTAGATCCTGAAACGATTGTCAGTATGTATCTGCCGCACCGCAAACGGAGGAAGCTGGGGGCGGCGCTGCTGCGGATGGACCGGCTTCAGCTTTTGCTGCTGGGACTGCTGCTGGTGGTGGCTGTACTTTTTATTGCCGCTTTCATGCAGGAAAAAATGGGCAACTTCACCATCAATCTGGACAGATTGGAGCTGTACCGCAAGGGCATCAGTATCGCGGACAATGGCGACTTTAAAGGAGCGACGGCACGGCTGACTGCCATGACTGTGCAGGATGCCACGAATATTTCCATCAGCGATCTGCCGGATGACATCGACAGTGTGGACGGCGGGCACAACGGAAAAAATTATATGGCCTATACCTATTATGTCCGCAATGCCGGCAAAGAAGATCTGGGATACATAGCCACAATTACGCTGGACTCCTGCGCCAAGGGTGCGGAGAATGCAGTCCGCATCGCAGTGTGGCGAAACGGAAAAGAAATTGTCTATGCAGAGCCCTCGGCGAACGGGGATCCGGAGCCGGGCTGCACGAATTTCCAGTCGGACAGGCTGGTGTGTCGCTACGACAATAATCAGTTCCTGGTAGGAGATGTGGATCGCTACACCATCGCGATCTGGATGGAAGGTGATGATCCGGACTGTGTAGATGAGATCATAGGAGGCAGTGTACAGTTCAGTATGCATATTGATGCGGACTATGATGACAATACCAGCCTGTTATGGAAGTTTGTAAAAGATATCAGAGATACGCTGGTAAGTGACAAGCCGATCAGCGCAGCCGGAAACGAGGCGCCAAACGATGCCTACTACAGTGACAGAGAAGTCACCTGGGCGACCAGACGAAACAAAGAGAGCAGGCCGTTAGCGAATGAAGCCGGGAGCGGGACAGAAACAGAGCAGACAGAGACGAGTTCCGGGTGATAAAACTTAAGATAATGAAAATAAGATCATCAAAAACTATGATGCAGGCTGCAGCCAGAAGGCAGACAGACACATACAGAAGACAAAGGTATGAACAGCGCAGCTGTTGATATATGGTTCGTGAAGAGCCGGAAAATACAGGACTCTGAGGGAGCCCGGCAGATATCTATCTGCCAAACGGACGCACCGTCTGACAGGGAGCGTCAGAGAGGATAAACACAATTAAGGAGGAAGAGAAAATGACAGAAACAAAAAGCGTGAAAGCGCTGAAAAAACAGCTGTTTGCAGCGATTGCCATGGTATGCGTTGCCGCTGTAGCGCTGGGATCAAGTACGTATGCTTGGTTTGTGAGTAATAATCAGGTAACAGCAACAACAAGTACAATTAGTGCGCAGTCAAATGCAGCATTTATGTACATTCGTGATAAGGATGAAACGTCAACAAATCTTACAGCCGACACATCGTCTGTTACATCTACTGCGCTTTATCCTGCACATTGGGTAACTGCAAAAGAAGGTAATTACGCAAATGCTGAGATAGGAAAATTTTATACAGCCTATGGTACCACAGCAGAAAATGGAGCAATGGTAACTGATACTTTAAAACTTGTTGAGAAATCTACTGATTCAGACACTAAGGGTTCCCCGGCTGATGCAGTAACAGCACAATACGCTGTTAAGAATACTTTCTTTATTGGTTCCAAGGGAACAGAACTTAGTAATCTTGTTGTAAGTGCTGCGTCTCTTACGAATGAAGATGGTAACAATTCAACAAGTGAGAATGCTGATCTCGACAATGCTCTTCGTATTCTTGTTACTTGTGGTGATAATTGGGTACTTTGCGATAAGAGCAGTATCCTTGCATCTAACGAGGGTAACACGACACATAAACTTGCAGATAAGGTTTCTGCAAGAGAAACTGAGGTCAATATTTATGTATTCTATGATGGTGATGATAGCCAGGTAAATACAAACAATTTACCAGACCTCAAAAAAGCATCTAAGAACATTACTGTACAGTTTGATGCAACTGCAACAACAACACAGGTAGGCGCATAATTTTAACATTATATTTTTAGATAAAGCTATCTGTCTCCCACAGTTGTGGTGTGGGAGGCATTTCAAAGGGCAGAAGAAGACTTCTACCTTTTGAAATGAAAGAGTGAAATAGCAAAAGGAAGGAGTTGGGGTAAATTGAATACTACTGTAAAACAATTAAGGATTCAGCTACTAGGTGCTATTATTTCTGTATTTGTATCTTTTGTTGCGATTTCTTCGGCTACTTATGCATGGTATGTTTCCAATACCACAGTTACAGGAACGGCAAGTACAATTAGTGCTATGGCGAATAACTTTGTTCTGCAGATAGGATTACTTGAAAATGGTGCTCAACACGGTGATAATAATCAGTCATTGCAGGCAGAAGTGCTTGGTGGAAAGATAAGCCCTTCGTCAACTTCAAATATGAAGGATTGGTATGTATGTAATGAATGGAAAACAGATGGACTCGTTCACTCCTATATGATTCCTTCTGATATTGATAGTAAGGGAAAGTATGTTGGAGCTGATGGCGAGCATTATGCTTTCTTGTGTGGTGAATATATATTGTATACAATTACTGAAACAGGAACTTGTGATGTTTATCTGAGTCCTGATGATCTGAATAAATACATTACAGTAACTCAAACAGCAGGAGAAGAAGAGAGTACGACAATTCCTGGTTCTATACGTGTTGGGATTACAACTCAGAAAATGAAAGCTGATGGTTCAGGAGTTGACACAACTCAGCCAGAGAAACTTGTTTTAGTGTATGCACCGCAGAATGAAACGGGAAAAGGTAATGATTCCGGGGCAATTAATGGTTGGACTTGTGTAAAGGATAATACAAGTTTAATGACCGTTCCTTATACTTACATCTATGGGACGGAAACTCAGGCTTCAGATGGAAAAACCTATGTTGCTGAAAAAGAAGGAGACGACTATTCAGCACCTGCTGTAAATGGTGCTGCAATCGCATCTGATGTAGGTTATAATGGGGTCGCGATGCGCGTATACATTTGGCTTGAAGGTACTGATGCAGAATGTGTCAATACAAATGGTGAAGCAGATGATATGTCTACATACAG
>CAKRNX010000007.1 GCA_934371475.1 uncultured Lachnospiraceae bacterium | reverse complement strand
TAAGAGGGGCTGTTATGTGGGAATGATCTCCCGCCGGAACCTGCTGGGTGTGCGCAGGCGTGCGGTGATCCTGGTGGATCACAATGAGATCACGCAGGCCGTGGACAATGTGCAGCATGCGGAGATCATGGAGATTATCGATCATCACAGACTGGGATCGCTGGAAACCATGACACCGGTGTATTTCAGAAATCAGCCGGTGGGATGTACTGCTACGATTATTTATCAGATGTTTCAGGAGCGGCAGGTGGAGATTCCGCGGGAGATCGCGGGACTGCTTTGCAGTGCGATCCTTTCCGATACGCTGATTTTTCGCTCGCCTACCTGTACGGAGATGGACCGGGCGGCTGCCCGGATGCTGGCCGGTATTGCGCAGATTGAGTGTGAGACATTTGCCAGAGAAATGTTTGCGGCAGGCAGTGATCTGAAGAATAAGACACCGGAGGAGATTTTCTATCAGGATTTCAAGAAATTTGAGATCGGGGATAAAAAGCTGGGAATCGGGCAGATTACTTCTATGAGTGAGAAGGAACTGGGTCAGATCAAGGCCAGAATGGTGCCGTTTCTGGAGAAAGCCTGCACAGAGCATGGGCTGGATATGATGATTTTCATGCTGACCAATATCGTGGAGGAGTCCACGGAGATGCTGTGTTACGGCGAACATTCCGGTGAACTGGTGGAAGAGGCATTTCCGCCTGTCAAGGTGGTCAGCAATGCGGTGATGGTGCCGGGCGTAGTATCACGTAAAAAACAGGTGGTACCGGCTCTGATGGCGGCAATCAGCCGCAACAGTGAGGTATAAGCTGCATGGAAAAGAAAAGACAGAAAAAACGGATACAGTCCGGTGAAAAATGCCGGTCTGTGCTGAACAAGGCTTGGAAAGACACTCAGAAAGGTGCGCAGAAAAATGCAGGCCGGACAAATTCACCGTTAAAGCGGCAGAATTTGGCGGCAGGCAGAATGAATGTGCCTGAGAAGGCGAATGCAGCAGACCGGCAGATACAGCGTCAGGAAAAAGGGAACAGGATGCAGTCTGGAACCAGAGTCTCATGGAAGCCGGGGAATATGCTGTATCCGCTTCCTGCAGTCATGGTCAGCTGCGCCAGACCCGGAGAAAAGCCGAATATTATCACAGTAGCCTGGGCGGGGACAGTATGTACCAATCCGGCTATGGTTTCGATTTCCGTGCGGCCGGAGCGGTATTCCTATCAGATGATCCGGGAGACAGGGGAGTTTGTAATTAATCTGACGACAGAAGCGCTTGCAGAGGCAACGGATTACTGCGGTGTGCGCTCGGGGCGGGATGTGGACAAGTTTGCGCAGATGCATCTGACGGCAGGCGAGGCATCCGCTGTGCAGGCTCCGTTGATTATGGAGAGTCCGGTGAATATCGAATGTCGCGTTGAACAGGTGCTGGAGCTTGGATCTCATCACATGTTTCTGGCCCGTGTGCTGGCTGTAGATGTTGATGAACGGTACATGGATGAAGCCGGAAGGTTCGAATTGAACAAATCGGGGCTGATGGTGTATTCTCATGGAGAATATTTCGCACTAGGAAAATCGCTGGGAACATTTGGATATAGTGTAAAACGCCGGAAACATTAATTTTTATTTACAAATGTTAATTATGTGATATAATTATGTGTAGATTTTTTGAGCTGTAGGAGATTATGATAATTTCCTACAGCACAAGTATCCGGCCGGATGCGCAGCTCGCAGAGTTGAAGAATACTGCTGATGCGAGCCTCGCAGCAGGAATGCCGGGCATTCCTGAATTTCAGTTTTATAGTAAGGAAGTATAAATAAACTTACAGAGGTGTTCTATGGAACAATACATTATTAAGGGCGGAAACCCGCTGGTGGGAGAGGTAGATATCAGCGGTGCAAAGAATGCAGCTCTGGGTATTTTAGCTGCCGCTATTATGACAGATGATACTGTGTTAATTGAAAACCTCCCTGATGTAAGAGATATCAACGTATTGCTGGAGGCCATGTCAGAGATTGGCGTAAAGGTTGAACGTGTGACGAGACATGCGGCTCTGATTTGCGGTGCAAACATTGGCGATGTCAGCGTAGATTATGAATATATTAAGAAAATCCGGGCATCTTACTATCTTCTGGGAGCATTACTTGGAAAATACAAAAAGGCGGAGGTGCCTCTGCCGGGTGGATGTAATATCGGCAGCAGGCCGATTGACCTTCATCTGAAAGGATTTAAAGCGCTGGGTGCAGTAGTTTCTATCCGCAATGGATCGATCTGTGCGGAGGCTGAACATCTGCGCGGCAGCCATATTTATCTTGATACGGTTTCTGTGGGAGCGACAATTAATATCATGATGGCAGCTTCCATGGCAGAGGGTCGTACGATCATTGAGAACTGTGCGAGAGAGCCTCATGTGGTGGATGTGGCCAACTTCCTCAACAGCATGGGCGCGAACATCAAAGGCGCAGGTACGGATGTGATCAGGATCCGCGGAGTGGAGAAGCTGCATGCGACAGAGTATTCCATTATTCCGGATCAGATTGAGGCCGGCACGTTCATGTTCGCTGCGGCGGCTACCAAAGGCGATGTGATGGTCAAGAATGTGATCCCGAAGCATCTGGAGGCAACTTCAGCGAAACTTCTGGAGATCGGATGCGAGGTAGAAGAGTTCGACAGTGCAGTACGTGTTGTAGCTCCGAGACGGCTAACCAGCACAAATGTCAAGACCCTGCCGTATCCCGGATATCCGACCGATATGCAGCCACAGATTGGTGTGACGCTGGCTCTGGCCACCGGCACAAGTATTGTGACAGAGAGTATTTTCGAGAATCGTTTCAAATATATGGATGAACTGGCCCGGATGGGAGCTATCGCCAAGGTAGAAGGCAATACCGCTATCATTACCGGTGTCGAGGGACTGACCGGAGCCCGTGTCAGCGCACCGGATCTGCGTGCAGGCGCAGCACTGGTGATTGCAGGACTGGCGGCGGAGGGCATTACCGTTGTAGACGATATCGTGTATATCCAGCGTGGTTACGAGAATTTTGATGAAAAGCTCAGAAGTCTCGGTGCGGAGATCCAGAAAATTAACAGTGAGAAAGAGGCTATGAAGTTCAGACTTCGGATTGGCTGATAGAAATGCAGGATGAATAAAATCCCTTTGATCATATGCGGTAAATGACCGGATCTGATCAAAGGGATTTTTTATTTCACAGGAAATTGCATCCTGTGAAATAAAAGCCTCCGGCAGAATGCGCAGCTCGCAGAAAAGAAGTATGCTCGCGCGCGGAACAAAAGCTGTGCTGCCAAAGCAGTGGCTCGCGGGGTGTGCGAAGCACACTTTTGTTCTTTCACAGGAAATTGCATCCTGTGAAATAAAAGCCTCCGGCAGTGATGCGCAGCTCGCAGAAAAGAAGCCTGCTCGCGCGCGGAACAAAAGCTGTGCTGCCAAAGCAGTGGCTCGTGGGGCGTGGAAGCACACTTTTGCTATATTGCATTATAGAGGCGGAACAGATATAATAATAAACATACGCGGCCGCCTGGGCCGGGATTTCAGGAGTGCGTGGGCATTCCTGGACTGATGTAAGGGCAGGATTTGACAACGAGGAGGAAGATGTATGATTAGCTTATACGACGGAGGGGTATATCTGGTAAACGGCAGAGAGATCGTGGAAGATAACCAGGATGCCGCAGCCATTTTAAAACAGAAAACCGGAAGCGCACCGGAGCGCAGCGAAGCGGCGAGGCAGACCATCGCCTATTCCATTCTGAAGGATCACAATACTTCCGGAAATATGGAAAAATTACAGATCAGGTTTGATAAACTGACATCTCATGATATTACATTTGTCGGTATTATTCAGACAGCCAGAGCTTCAGGTCTGGAGAAATTCCCGATTCCGTATGTGCTGACCAACTGTCACAATTCTCTGTGCGCGGTAGGCGGCACAATTAACGAAGATGACCATATGTTTGGACTCAGCTGCGCGAAGAAATACGGTGGTGTCTATGTGCCCCCTCATCAGGCAGTCATTCACCAGTTTGCCCGTGAAATGCTTGCGGGCGGCGGCAAAATGATCCTTGGTTCAGACTCACACACCCGTTACGGAGCGCTCGGCACCATGGCTATGGGCGAGGGCGGACCGGAGCTGGTAAAGCAGCTGCTGTCTCAGACTTATGACATTAATATGCCGGGCGTTGTGGCGATTTACCTGGATGGCAAGCCGGAGAAAGGCGTAGGCCCGCAGGATGTGGCGCTGGCGATTATCGGTGCCGTGTTCGGCAACGGCTATGTAAACAATAAAGTGATGGAATTTGTGGGACCGGGCGTGGAAAATCTGAGTGCAGATTTCCGTATCGGTGTGGATGTGATGACGACAGAGACTACCTGTCTGTCCTCAATCTGGAAGACGGACGAAGCCATTCGGGAATTTTATGAGATTCATGGAAGAACAGAGGACTATAAGGAATTAAATCCGGGCGCGGTAGCTTATTATGACGGAATGGTTTATGTGGATCTGAGTCAGATCAAACCTATGATTGCCATGCCGTTCCATCCCAGCAACACGTACACGATCGATGAGCTGAATGCGAATCTGATGGATATTCTCGATGATGTGGAGAAACGTGCAAAAGTAAGCCTGGGCGGTGCGGTGGATTTCACGCTGAAGAATAAAGTACATAATGGAAAACTGTATGTGGATCAGGGTATCATTGCCGGATGTGCAGGCGGCGGATTTGAAAATATTTGCGATGCAGCGGATATTCTGAAAGGCAAATTTATCGGAAGCGATGAATTTACACTGAGTATTTATCCGGCAAGTACTCCGATTTACAGAGAGCTGGCCAGAAATGGCAAGCTGGCAGATCTGATTGAGTCGGGTGCAGTGGTGAAAACTGCATTCTGCGGACCGTGCTTTGGCGCAGGAGACACACCGGCCAACAACGGATTCAGTATCAGACATTCTACAAGAAACTTCCCGAACCGAGAAGGATCCAAGCTGCAGAACGGGCAGATTGCCTCCGTGGCGCTGATGGATGCCAGATCCATCGCGGCGACGGCGGCCAACCGTGGTTATCTGACGGCAGCGACTGACATGGATGTGGATTTTACAAAGCCGAAGTATTATTTTGACAGTGCGATCTATGCGAACCGTGTGTTTGACAGTAAGGGAGTGGCAGATCCGAGCGTGGAGATCAAGATGGGCCCCAACATCAAAGACTGGCCTGCCATGTGCGAGCTGCCGGCCAATCTGATCCTGAAGGTAGTATCAGAGATCCATGATCCGGTTACGACAACGGATGAACTGATCCCGTCCGGAGAGACGTCTTCCTACCGCTCCAATCCGCTGGGACTGGCAGAGTTCACACTCTCCAGAAAAGATCCCGCCTATGTAGGAAAAGCCAAAGAAGTACAGAAGGGACAGAAAGCCATCGAGGCAGGCGGCTGCCCGGCAGAGGCGCTGCCGGAGATCAAACCGGTATTTGCGGCGATCCATACGCAGTATCCGGATGTGGATAAGAAAAATGTGGGCATCGGTTCCACGATCTTTGCAGTAAAGCCGGGAGACGGATCTGCCCGTGAACAGGCGGCTTCCTGCCAGAAAGTGCTGGGTGGATGGGCAAATATTGCGAACAGCTATGCTACGAAGAGATATCGCTCCAATCTGATCAACTGGGGCATGCTGCCCTTCCTGATTGACGAGGGAGAGCTCCCGTTCCAGAACGGAGATTACCTGTTCCTGCCGGATATCAGGCAGGCTGTAGAGCGTAAGGACAGCCGGATCCGCGCCTATGTGATCAAAGACGGCGGTCTGAAAGAGTTCGAACTGAAGCTTGGAGAGATGACAGACCATGAGCGCCAGATTATTCTGGACGGATGTCTGATTAACTACAACCGGGTGAAATAAAACGGAAAACAATAAAACAGAAAACAGTAAAATAAAAGCGGACTGCGCCGGATGGCGGGTCCGTTTTTGACAGTATGGTACAGGAAAGTGTTTGCGCAGTCTGTCTGCGTGGAACATATTTTGGAATACTGTAGTATGGATCGAAAAAGAGATCAGATGAGTCAAACAGGTATTTGCAGTTTATCAGGGAGGTTAAAACACCTGTAATTATCAGTATAAATAATAAAAGACAGAAAATAAAAAGAAAATTTCAAAATATTACAAAAAGATATTGACAAAGCAAAAATAAAATGGTAATATACAGATAACAACCGAAACACCACAACAGAATAACTAGACCAAATGTTATTTTGTTTCTTGTTTTTGGTGACGGATATCACAAAGATTTTCATGAATGATTTGAGAATCTGTAGGAACGGAGGCGAGTCCAATGGATCTTTCAGAACATTGTACTCAATATAACGCTGGTAGGTCAGAAGGTTCCTGTGAAAAAGTATTTTATCATCAGTTTTCATAAGTAATCGATTTAACGATAATCGGAGCGGGATTTCAGAAAACGGGATAAACACCTTCACCTGTTATATTGAGAGAATACCAGAACTTATAAAATGCATAAAAGTATGACAGATGTTGACAGAACATCAATTTCTTTATCATTCCGGTAAAAAGCTGGAATGTAATATTACCTTAATACTCGAGATATCCCAAATTGATATCCGGAGCATGAAAGATGTAATATAACAAAGAAGATATATCTGAAATATACAAAATGATAAATATACAGATTTATATATCATGATCACAGGATTTACAGCATATATCGGGATCTATATCATATATGTGAGGATATACGGATGTAGATAGATAGCTTGGTATCCTGTACACATGATACATCAGTGAAACAGAAGCAGGGATACCTGAAGAGGATTTCCTGAGAGCCTGAGATGAGAAAAGCAGCTTCAAAGTTCGGAATTGTATATTGCTGACCATTGCAGATCAGAAACATGAAGAAAGCTTAAAAGGTCAGACAGGCCAGCAGGATTTCTGGAAAGGATGCCGACAGTCGGATGTTTCAGCAGATAAGATGACGGGAGAGTGCCGGGAGGCACAGCAAAAATAAAAATGTCAGTTGATGCAAATGTCAGTATATTTTAAGATATATATCAGATAGAAGACAGGAACAGAGCCCTCCGATTTACAACAAAATAAAGTCCAAACTAGGTTAACCCAAACCAGTTTACTGAAAACCCCGGAAATTGTACGATACAGTTTCCGGGGTTTTTAAGGATGGCAGAGGTGAAATGACTTCCGGCTCTGCAGGTGACGAGAAACAAATCAGTATCAGAGGTAAGGGTCAATTTTCCATCGGATGTGGTCTCCGTCAGGAAGTGCGCTGGTTTTGTGATTTACGTTTTATTCTCGAATATTTTACTGCGGGATGCTTTGTCTTTTACAGCCGTATGCTATAGTGAGATCGTCCTAATAACTGGGGAATACCCCACATGAAAAAGAGGAGAATAAGGATTATGAAAAAAGCATTCAGAAAAAAGAGAGCAGCAATTCTGGCAGCCTGTGCCGCTATGGTGATGAGCAGCCTGACCGGTTTCGCGGCAGAAAAAGGAGCGGGAGAAACCACTGCGCAGGATACGTATTCGCTGACAATCATTTATGATAATGACATTCACGGACACGTAGACCGTCTGCCACAGTTCAAGACCCTGATTGATGAAGCGAGAGAAGAAAGTGACAATGTTCTGGTATTAAACGGCGGAGATATTTTCCTTCGCGGAGAATTTCAGGATCAGCAGGGTATTCCGGAGATAAATCTTCTGAATGCAATGGGATATGATGCATGGGTGCTGGGCAATAATGATTTCCGTATTCCTCCCGAAGGCGGCACGATTGAAGAAGGAAATGAGCAGCTGCAGGCACTGATTGAGCTGGCAGAATTTCCGACACTGTGCGCGAACGTTACGATGAAAGAGACAGGAGAATATATTGACAATGTACTTCCCTATACGATCAAAGAAGTCGGAGGACTGAAGATTGGTATCATCGGTGTGACTTCCCTGAAGCCGCAGAACAGAGAGTGGGAAGAGGTTTCTGATAAGGTCTTTGAGAGCGGAGAGATCACAGTAGCAAATCTGATGGAAGAAGTAAAGCCGCAGACAGATATTAATATTGTGCTTTCCCATACCGGTCTGGCAATTGATACGAAAATTGCAAATATTGATGGAATTTCAGCAGTGATGGGAGCAGATGACCATTACATCATCACAAACCCGATTTATTATCCGGGCAACGATAATTTCAAGAGTACCCCGATTGTACAGAACGGCGGCGAGCAGGATCAATACCTTGGACGCCTGGATCTGGAATACGAACTGGTAGACGGCACCTGGACTCTGAAGGATTTCAGCGGAAGTCTGTACGATCTGGAAGGCGTGGAAGGAAATGAAGAAATTCAGTCCATGATTGATGAGTACCGCGCGCAGCAGGAGACAGAAGCGGCGGCTTAAGTGCTAAAGTTTTTTACCGAAATACTACGGAGCAATTGTGTTTGTATGTAAATATGAAAACAGAAAGAACTCTGTATTTATGATAAAAATCATGTACAGAGTTCTTTTTAACCGAAGCAATCAAGTCTCCTGCTTCAATTGTGAAAAGCAATTGTATCAGAAGGAGCAGTTATTCGGTTATGAGCAAGCCTGTTTTACCTTCTTTCAGCAGCTCCAGCAGCTGGGAGACGGTCCGCTGATACACCGGGTGGCGTGCATACGGAGCAATCTGAGCCAGCGGCTCCAGCACAAAATCGCGCTTCTGCATCTCAATGTGCGGAATGTGCAGATCCGGGGTGTCCAGGATCAGGTCATCATAGAGCAGGATATCCAGATCCAGGGTTCTTGGTCCCCAGTGAATAATCCGTTTCCGGTTGGCCTGTGCCTCGATCTCATGGAGGCGGTCCAGCAGTTCTTCCGGCGGAAGCAGCGTGCGCAGCTTCAGAGCACCGTTGAGAAAATCGTCCTGTTCTACGCCGCCATACGGTGCGGTGGTAATAAAATCAGACACGGTCTCAACCTGACAGCCACGGGTTTTGTTCAGTTCATCGATCCCCATCTGGAGGAACGCCTGCTTGTCGCCCATGTTGGAACCCAGCGCAATGTAGGCGATATGCCAGCCGCGCTCGATTTCCACAGAGACGGTCTCCAGCGGAAGTCCTACCGGGGCCCAGGGTTTTTTCAGTTCCAGACGGACCGCCTCAAGACGCGGAATCGTCAGCAGCATTTCTTCAGCCAGATTTTCCACCACTGTTTCCAGCAGTTTCCATGTGTGCTGCTGCAGATATTCGGTGATCATCTGGCTCACTTCTCCGTAGTGGATGGACTGGGTCAGATCATCATGTTTCCCGGCCTGACGGGTGCCGGTGTAGAGAGTGGCGGAAACCAGAAATTTCTGTCCCAGCTTATTTTCCTCCGGAAATACGCCGTGATGGGCGAAGATTTCCAGGTTTTTGATATGGATCTGATCATAATTCTGGTAAGTCATAGATTACTCCTGTCCGGGCTTGTGGTGGCGCAGAATTGCCTGTGTCATCAGGATAGCCCGTTTGTTTTCTTTTACATCGTGGACGCGGACAAAAGCGCAGCCTTTTTCGACAGCCATCACAGTGGTGACGAGAGTCCCCTCTACGCGCTGGTCAGCCGGCAGATCGAGCGTCAGTCCGACGACAGATTTGCGGGAAGTACCTAACAGGATCGGATAGCCCAGCTCATGGAAACGCTCCAGATAATGAATGGTCTCCAGGTTCATCTCATAGGTTTTGCCGAAGCCGACGCCGGGATCCAGCATGATCTTGTCGTCCGGGATGCCGGCCTGTCTGGCCAGTGCGGCACATTCAGCAGTTTCACGCAGCATATCTTCAAAAAAGTTGTCATAGACGGCTTCATTTTTATTATGCATCAGGCAGCAGGCAACCTGGTATTTGGCAGCCAGTGCAGCCATTTTAGGATCGTACTTAAATCCCCAGATATCATTAATCAGATCCGCGCCCGCCTGGAATGCACATTCCGCAACGGCGGATTTGTAAGTGTCCACAGAGATCGGGATGTCAAAGCGGCTGCGGATTGCTTCAATCATGGGAGCTACGCGGCCGGCTTCTTCCTCATCGCTGATCTGGATATGGCCGGGACGGGTGGATTCGCCGCCCACATCGATAATGTCAGCGCCGTCGGCAATCATTTCTTCCGTATGGCGCAGCGCTGCGTCCAGATGGTTCCATTTGCCGCCGTCGGAGAAAGAGTCCGGGGTGACATTGAGGATGCCCATGATATAAGTTTCATTTTTGGTGTCAAATTCTCGATTTCCGATTTTCATAAGTAAAATACCTCCAAAAGAAGAAATGTCAAATGACGCAGTGGTTCAGTTATGAGCAAGTAGCAAAGCGAATTGCAAATATCCGTTTGACACCCTAATTTTAATAATTCACAGTAAGATTTTTTTTCTCCTCCGGCCAGTTGCAGTCGCCGCAGACAGGACAGAGGAAGCAGCAGCGGGACTGTTTGTCCGCACGGTAGAAGAGCGCATGGAGAGGATCGGTATCGCCTTTCTGGCGGTGCGATGCGATCATTCCGGTGATCTGGCTGATTTCGTCCGGCGTAAATCCGCATTCAGGAAGAATAGCCTGCGCAATCTCCAGGCTGGCCTGATCGTGGGGGATCCCGTCTTCATACTGGCGAAACCTCCCAATATCATGCAGAAGCGCCGCCGCATAGATTACGGGGCGCTTCACAGGGATCTGTTCTTCCAGCGCAAAGATCCAGGAAAGCCTGGCCACGTCCAGAAAGTGCTCCGGTGTGTGCCGGCAGAAAGGACGGGAGGCTTCCAGTTCACGGATGCGTGTCAGACATTGACGGTAGAAGGGATGTTCCCATATCCTTTGTACCCGTTCCATAAGATCCTCCTATTTACTGACGAACCATCTGCATAAACATTTTCTGCAGTTCGTAATTATCTTTCATGCAGCCGCGGGTCACGGTAGTCACAGTTTTGGATCCGGGCTTTTTGATGCCGCGCATGGTCATGCAGGTATGCTCAGCCTCAATCATTACCATCACGCCCTGCGGATTGAGGCAGCGCTCCAGTGCATCGGCGATCTGGGCGGTCATCTTCTCCTGGATCTGAGGGCGGCGCGCATAGACATCCACAGTGCGGGCCAGCTTGCTTAAGCCGACTACTTTACCGTTGGGAATGTAGCCGATGTGGGCTTTCCCGTAGAAGGGAAGCAGATGATGTTCGCAGGTGGAGTAGAAAGTAATGTCTTTCTCTACTACCAGTTCGTTATTCTCAGCGGTGAACTGTTTGGCCAGATGCTGATCGGCCTCCTCGTACAGTCCGCCGTAGATCTCGTTGCACATGCGGGCGATCCGGTCGGGAGTTTCCAGAAGGCCTTCACGGTTGACGTCTTCTCCGATGCCCTCAAGGAGCAGCCGGATACCCTGTTTGATTTTTTCTTCATCCATCATAATAAAAACAGACTCCTTTCAAAATGGCCCGACAGATAGACAGCCTGACGGCAGATATTATCTGAAGGGGTGCGGAGACTGCTTTCGTAAAAAAAGCATCTCCGATTGTGAGAACATATGACTGATCCATGCCTAGCACAATACGAGATGCGTATATCTTATATTGCTGCAACGGGTGCGGTTTCCATATCGTAAGATCTTGTCTTTTCGTTTCAGCGGCAACTCCCCATCCGCCAAACACTTGACGCATGAAAACCTATTTTGCATATTATTCTTTTGGTATGTCGAATCCGGGAAGGGATCCGAAGTTCACGCCTTATTATAGCACAAAGCCGGTAAAGTACAAGTCTTTCTTGGAAAAACATTTCGCTGCTCTTTGCTTTTACAGCTGTTCTGTAAGCCAGGGCAGTGCTTCCTCAAAGTTGACGCCGTAAGTCCGGGCGTGTGGGTCGTTCACAGTCGCTTCGATGGCGTGTGCGGTGAAACTGCAGGCCAGCGAAAGTGCGCGCTCGACGGACAGGCCGCGCATCAGGCCGCCGGTAAATGTGCTGGCGAACAGATCCCCTGTGCCGTGGAAAACAGTGGGAATTTTGGGCTGCTGTACCTGAAAGATGCGTCCGCTTTGCCGCTCCAGTCCCAGGATCCCGGTCTGATCGGGGGTCAGGGAAGCGCCGGTGAGGATCAGGTAAGAAGTTCTGGACTCCAGCCGGTCAGAGAGCGCCAGCAGCAGTTCTTTCAGATAAGCTTCTCCGCCGTCTTTGCGGTATTCGATCCCGGTCATGAGTGCGGCTTCAGTGATGTTGGGCAGAATGATGTCGGCATGGCGGCACAGATGCAGCATTTCCATCGGAAATTCATCGGAAAATCCTGCGTAGAGCGTTCCATTGTCTGCCATGGCCGGATCTACGATGACAGGCACATCGGATGCGCCAAATTCCCGGATCAGCCGGATCACCAGATCAATCTGACGGCTGTCTGCCAGATATCCGGTGTAGATGGCATCAAATGTAATGCCCTGTTCTTTCCAATGTGTGATGGTGGGCAGGATCTGGTCAGTCAGATCCGTGATGACCGGGTGGGGGAACAGCGTGTGGGCGGAGAGGACGGCGGTAGGAAGGATACAGGTTTCTACGCCCATGGCGGAGATGACGGGCAGAGCTGCGGTGAGAGAGCATTTTCCCACGCAGGAAATATCCTGGACGGTAACAATTCGTTTCATGATGGAAGGTTCCTTTCGTTTTGAACAGGTCAATCGAATCAAGTAAGTCCCCTGCTTCAACTGTGAAAAGCGATATCGTTGGGCGGGGATGCAGTCCTGTAAAGTGTCTGCCGGTCATGCTGTCTTTAAACGTTCTGACAGGATTCTTTACAGGTTTTTCTGCGTATATTATAATCATGATAGGTTTGTGTGGCTATAAAAAATTTAAGAATGCCCCGACATTCTTGCTGCGAGGTGCGCGTCATGCATCTGCATGACATATTTCTTCTGCGCACCTCTGCAATGCTTGCCGGAGGCCATATCAGAAGGGGAAATTATGCTGACGTATTCATTTGAGAATCTGGGAGGCGACAGTCTGTACGAATATCTGTACAGGAGAATTAAACGGGATATTGTAGAGGGGAGACTGTCTGCGGGGGAAAAGCTGCCTTCAAAGCGCAGTTTTGCCAAGAATCTGGGAGTCAGCACGATTACGGTGGAAAATGCCTATGCTCAGCTGGTGGCGGAAGGATATTTGCAGCCGGTACCGAGATCTGGCTATTATGTAGCGAAGATCAATCAGTATCTGCTGACGCCCGGACAGACTGAGCCGGCACAGAAGGTGCCGAAATTTGGAACACAGGAGACTGAGCTGCAGGCGGATCTTGTCAGCAGCCGCACGAGTCCAGAGCAGTTCCCGTTTGCGATCTGGGCGAGGCTGATGCGGGAAGTGCTGTCAAAGAACAGGGAGGAGCTGATGACCAACGCGCCGGGCGGCGGCGTGATGGCGCTGCGTGAGGCAATCGCGGAGTATCTGCTTCAGTACCAGGGAATGAGGGTAGAGCCGGAGCAGATCCTGATCGGAGCGGGAACGGAGTACCTGTATGGCCTGCTGATCCAGCTGCTGGGGCAGCGGCAGATGTATGCGGCGGAAGATCCTGGCTATCGCAAGGTAGGCAGCGTTTACCAAAGCTACGGGGTCAGGACGGTTTACATTCCCATGGATGCAGAAGGCGTGCAGGTGAAAGCACTGCGGGAGAGCGGTGCGGATATTATTCACATTTCACCGTCTCATCAGTTTCCTACCGGAGTGACGATGCCGATAGGGCGTCGTTATGAACTGCTTGGATGGGCGCAGGAGAAGCCGGGGCATTACATCATTGAGGACGATTATGACTGTGAGTTTCGGCTGGCCGGCCGTCCGATCCCACCGCTGCAGAGCATTGACAGTCAGGGGCGGGTGATTTATATGAATACATTTACAAAAAGTCTGACATCCACGATCCGTATCAGCTATATGGTACTGCCGCCGCAGCTTCTGGAGCAGTTCCGGCAGCAGCTGGGATTTTATTCCTGTACAGTGTCTAATTTTGAACAGTATACGCTGGCAGAATTTATCAGGAGAGGGCATTTTGAAAAGCATATTAACAGGATGCGGAATTTTTACCGGACAAAGAGGGATACGCTGGTGCAATGTATTCAGGACAGTCCGCTGGGTGAGAAGGTGAAGATCCTGGGAGCCGATGCGGGACTGCATTTTCTGATGCGGCTGGATACGAGTTTAGGTGATGCGGAACTCGCAGAGCGGGCTGCGGCGCAGGGAGTGAGGATTTCCTGCCTTTCGCAGTACTGTCATGATGCAGAAAGGGATGCCGGAACGGTGATAGTGAACTATTCCGGGCTGGAGTCGGAGCAGATGGGAATGGTCGTGGAACGGCTGTACCGTGCATGGTGCGGATAATTCACTGGAAATATAAGAAAAAAGGTGCTATAGTAGTTCAATCGATACAGCCGCAGGCCAGGCTGTGAATGCAGAGCAGAGAGGGATGTCGATGCCTGTGAGCAGGCTGTAAAGAGGATTACAGAGTGTATGTCCGTTTCTGTATGATTGACAGAGGTCGGTGAGTACAGAAAGTGTGTATCCGGTCAGGATAAAATACGGTCGGACGCCGTGATTCAGGAGGAGAAAAGTGAAAATTATTATTGTAGGCTGCGGAAAAGTAGGGGAAACTCTGGCATCCGTGCTGAGCCAGGAAGGCAATGATATTACTATTATTGATAAGAAGGAAGACGTAGTGGAGCGGCTGTGTAACCAGTACGACATCATGGGAAGTGTGGGAAACGGCGCCAGCTACTGCGTGCAGCTGGAGGCAGATATTGAGCACGCGGATTTGATGATTGCAGTGACAGGGTCTGACGAACTGAATTTGCTGTGCTGCCTGATTGCAAAAAAAGCAGGTAACTGTCACACGATTGCCCGCGTGCGCAATCCGGAATACAATGATGAACTGAATTTTATCAAGGAAGAGCTGGGGCTGGCTATGGTGATCAACCAGGAGCTGGCGGCGGCCATGGAGATTGCCCGTGTGCTGAAGTTCCCGTCAGCGATTGATATCGATACGTTCTCCCGGGGCAGGGTGGAGCTGCTCCGTTTCAGGATTCCGGAGGACTCGGTACTGCATAATCTGACGCTGACAGAACTGCACAATAAGGTAAAGTGCAACGTGCTGATCTGTACCGTAGAGCGGGGCCGTGATATTATGATTCCCAAGGGCGATGATGTGCTCAGAACCGGGGATGTGATCTCTATTGTGGCAACGGCCAAAGACGAGAGCCAGTTTTTCAAGAAAATCGGGATCCAGACGAATCAGGTGAAAAATGTGCTGATCGTGGGCGGCGGAGAGATTGCCTACTATCTGACAAGGATCCTGTCGTCCTCCGGGATCCAGGTCAAGATCCTGGAGAAGCGCATGGAGCGGTGCGAGGAGCTGTGCGAGATCCTGCCAAAAGCAACGATTATTCACGGAGACGGCACAAACAAGCAGCTGCTGGAAGAAGAAGGACTGGCGCAGACGCAGGGATTTGTCGCACTGACGGATTTCGATGAAGAGAATGTCATTTTGTCCCTGTACGCTAAAAAGTGCGGATGCCGGAAGACTGTGACAAAGATTAACCGGTTTGTATTTGACGAGGTGATTGAGAGTCTGGATCTTGACACTACGATTTATCCGAGAGATATTACGGCAGAATACATTCTTCAGTATGCGCGCGCTATGAAGAATTCTATCGGCAGCAATGTAGAGACGCTGCATCGGATCATGGATAACAAGGCGGAGGCACTGGAGTTTGTGATCCGGGATAATTTCCGGATGCCGAATGTCTCTCTGCAGGATCTGCCGATCAAGCCGGGGATCCTGGTGGCCTGCATCAACCGTAAGGGGCAGATCATTCTGCCGCGAGGCAAGGATGTGCTTCAGAAAGGAGATACTGTGGTGGTGATTACAGCTCAGAAAGGGCTGAATGATGTGAACGATATTCTGGCGGCAAAGTAGGGCAAATGAGATGAATTATGGAATGATTTTTTATGTGCTGGGAATGATTTTAAATTTTGAGGCGCTATTTATGCTGCCTTCACTTGTGGTCGCCCTGATCTACGGGGAGTGGGCCGGCATGAGTATTCTGACAACGATTGTGATCTGTCTGGCACTGGGAATACTGGCGGTTTTCCGGAAGCCCCAAAAAAAGACGATCTACGCAAGGGAAGGTTTTGTCATTGTAGCACTGGCGTGGTTTGTGATGAGTATTTTCGGAGCGCTTCCGTTTCGGATTTCTGGTTATATTCCGCATATGGTAGATGCGGTGTTTGAGACGGCATCCGGATTTACGACCACAGGATCCAGTATTCTGTCGGATGTGGAGGTTCTGCCGAAATGTCTGTTGTTCTGGCGCAGCTTTACGCACTGGATCGGCGGTATGGGCGTGCTGGTGTTTGTGATTGCGGTTGTACCGCTGGCGGGCGGGAGCAACATGTACCTGATGAAGGCGGAGAGCCCTGGGCCATCTGTAAAAAAGCTGGTTCCCAAGGTAAAGCACACGGCGGTGACACTGTATGTAATGTATCTGATGATCACACTGATCCAGTTCCTGTGCCTGATGGTGGCGAGAATGCCGGTGTTTGACGCGCTGACAACGACATTCGGCACAGCCGGCACCGGAGGTTTTGGTATCAGGAATTCCAGCATGGGAGATTACACGATCGCTCAGCAGGTGATTGTGACTGTGTTTATGATCCTGTTCGGCATCAATTTCAATGTGTATTATCTGATTTACAAGAAAAAGTTTAAAGAGATTCTCAAATGCTCGGAAGTGATCGTTTATCTGTCGATTATTGCTGCTTCCATTGTGCTGATCAGCATCAATATCAGCGGAATGTACAGCAGTACAGGGCTGGCAGTCAAGGATGCGGCATTCCAGGTGGGATCCATTATCACAACGACCGGTTTTTCGAGCACGGATTTTAATCTGTGGCCATCTTTTTCCAAAACAGTGCTGGTGCTGCTGATGTTTGTGGGTGCCTGCGCAGGCAGTACGGGCGGAGGCATCAAAGTATCCAGAATTGTGATTATTTTCAAGACGGTAGTCAAAGAGCTGGATTACTTTGTTCATCCGAATAATGTAAAAAAGATCAAGGTGGATGGACATCAGTTGGAACACACCGTGCTGCGGTCAGTCAATGTATTTATCATGGCGTATCTGTTTATTTTTGTGACATCCATGCTGATTATATCTCTGGATAACTTTGGTTTTGAGACAAACTTTACCGCGGTAGCCGCAACTCTGAACAATATCGGGCCCGGTCTGGCGGGTGTAGGCCCGGCAGCCAACTTTGGCGCGTATTCCACGCTGTCAAAAGTAGTGCTGACCTTTGATATGCTGGCGGGCAGACTGGAGCTGTTCCCGGTTCTGATTCTGTTCTCCTGGAGAACATGGAGAAACCGGTAAAATTTATAGATGCCAAGGTGCGCAGAAGAAATATGTCATGCAGACGCATGACGCGTACCTCGCAGCAAGAATACCAGGGCATTCTTGAAAGTATGAGAAGATAACATGAAAGAAATAAAAAAAGGAATACGAAAAGAAAGTGTGCTTCCCGCGAATAACGAGTCAGGCAGCCGGACCGGCACAGATATCCGGCGGCTGCCGTGCAGGCGCAGGTCAGGAATGTCGGTGTTTGCAGCAGGGGCTTTGAGTTTTGGACTGGCAGCGCTGGCCGCGGCCGGTTCGTTCTGTGCAGAGGAGACAAGAGGCCAGGAAGAAGATCCGGTTCGGGTTGTTTCGTTTTTGCCGGCGGAGAGCGATATATCTTCCAAATTTCTTCAGGGTATGCAGGAAAGAGCCGATCAGGAGGAACATCTGGAATTTTCCTGGTATTATTATGAAGATTTTTCGGGAATGAATTTCGAGAAATGTGTGGACACGGCGATTGCCATGCAGAAGGATTATCTGATATCTTTTGGCGGAACCGCGGAAGGCGAGTGTGAAGAGGCGATTGAGCGGATGAAAGAGTCATCGCTTCAGCTGATTGTGATAGATCATGACATGGAGAATCCGGAGGACAGGAGAGCTTTTGTGGGCACGGATAACCGGGAAGCCGGCGTGCAGATTATAGATGATGTGAGCGCGTCGGTGGAACATCCCTGCGTCGCTGTTTTTATGACTTACACGCACGGCGGAATTATGGACAGGCAGAGCGGCGTACAGGAAGAAGCCGCTCAGAAGCAGATATCGGTTGCGGTCACGGAGGTTCTGTCAGAAAATGTGATTTCAGCCAGAAAAGAAATCGAACAGGTGCTGGAACACAATGCAGAAATCAATACCGTGGTCTGTCTTGACGGGTCTTCCAGCGTAGCTGCGGCTCAGGTTATGGAGTCAAAAACAGAAAACAGACCATACACGGCCTGTTTTGACTGTGAGGAAGCAGTGGTAAACGCGCTTAAAAACGGAAAAATTGATCTGATTATGATGCAGGATTATGCGCAGATGGGAAGAGTCAGTATTGAGATCGCGGCGTCCGGTGAAACGGCCGGGACAGCCGGGGAGATTTATACAAAATGTATTCCTGTTACAGCAGAAAATATTGGTGAGATATACGGAGAATGAAAAAGAGATTTATTCCCATACGGGGACAGGTAATCGGATGCTGCATGATACTGATCGGCATGTGCGTGGTATTTTTGCTGGGGATTTTCGGCCTGGGGTATGAGCAGGACCGAAGCAAAAGTCAGATCATAGGGAATCAGAATGATTTTACCAATTTTTACAGCACGCTGAAAAGTCTGGATGGATCTATGAATCAGTATTTTTCTTCTTCTGAGACGGCCAGACCACAGATTTATGCGCAGTGCGGCGAGGAACTTGAGGAACTGGAAATGCTGATCCGGAAACTTGGGACAGATTTTACACACTCCGCAGTCACGGATTTCTGCTATATGGCAGATACGTACAGGGCGCAGGCAGAGGGCACGCTTCAGGAGTATTCCGGCGGAGACAATGGAGAAATACTGAAAAAATATGAGCAGACGCAGCGCACGAAAGAGCTTCTGGAAAACAGCTACCGGTATGTCTGGAAAGTGGTCAATGAAGAAACTCAGAAAAAGCTGGAAAATCTGAAACTTCGGTACAGTCGGATCTGGGCAGTCGCTGCGGTGCTCGGTATTCTGTTTTTAACAGGATATTTCAGCTTTGTGATCTGGTTTTCCAGGCGTCTTTTGCAGCCTGTGACGAACCTGACGGGGATGGCCACGGCGATCAGCAAAGGCGAGCCAGAGCCGGAACGGATGGATCTGGAGCGTATGACGAAAAATGAGCTGCAGATCCTGGCAGAGTCCTTTTACCATCTGCTGGATACGACGAACCGGCAGTTTCAGATGCTTGCTGAAAAGGCTGATCTGGAGCAGCGTCTGAAGGATGAGCAGCTGTGCCGCGTGACGATGGAGTCACAGCTTCACAGGGCAAGACTGCAGATGTTTCAGTCGCTGGTAAATCCGCATTTTCTGTTTAACACGCTGTCTGTGGGAGCAGATCTGGCTGATGAGGAGGATGCTCCCCGCACGCAGGAATTTATCGAACATCTCTCGGTATTTCTGAGATATTCGCTCACATATCTGAACAAGACTGTGACGATCTCGCAGGAAGCCCAGAATCTCCGGCTTTATTTTTATATGCAGCAGCTGCGTTTCAAGGAGCGATTCCGCTTTCTTGTGGAGATTGATCCGGACTGTGAAAGAGTAGTGCTTCCGGCCATGATTCTTCAGCCGCTGGCGGAAAATGCGCTGCAGCATGGCGTGGGAAGCTATGGCAGCGGCGGCGTTGTGGCATGCCGGGTCAGCCGCAGGGAGAAGCGGATCTGCCTGTGCATGGAAGACAACGGGATCGGAATGACGCAGGAAAAGATTGCTCAGGTAAAGCATCATATTCAGGAAGGCATGGGCAGTGATTTTTCAGAAGGGATCGGCCTGCTCCTGGTTTATCAGCGGCTGCAGGATTTCTTTGATCACAGAGCAGAGCTGGAAATTGAAAGCAGCCCGGGCGTCAGGACCGTGTTTAGGATTACAGTTCCGGAAATGGAGGAGATCGGTGATAGGAGTCATACTGGCAGATGATGAGGAGCATATCATTAACAGACTGAAGTCGCAGATACGGTGGGAAGAGTGGGGACTTGAGCTGCTGGGGACTGCGACAGATGGCAGGGAACTGCTGGAACAGATTGAGAGGCAGCATCCTCAGATTGTGATCACGGATATTGTAATGCCTGTGATGACAGGACTTGATGTGGCGGATCGGGTGAAAAAGATTCATCCGAAGATCCATTTTATTCTGACAAGTGCGTATGCGGATTTTGCATATGCAAGGACGGCCATGCAGCTGGGGCTGGATGATCTTCTCCCGAAACCGATTATTCGCTCCGAGCTGAAAAATGCGCTGAAAAAAGCAGTTATGGAATTGGGCGGTCAGGATCTTCAGAAAGAGGAGGGGGAGAACTCCCAGACGATCCGGATGGTGAAGGACTATGTGCAGATGCATTATGAAGAAAAACTGTCACTGGAATATGTAGCGGAGAAGGTATATCTTAGCGCGTCCTATTTAAGCCGCCTGTTCCGGCAGGAGACGGGAGAAAATTTTAAAGACTATCTGATCCGAATTCGGATTGATGCAGCCAAGAAGATGCTGAAAGAAGAATGTCTGAATATCAATCAGATCGCGGACGCGACCGGATTTGCAAACAGTAAATATTTCAGCCGGGTTTTCCGGGAAGAAACGGGACAGACACCGTCGGAATACAGAAGACATCCGGAAAGTTAGAGCGTGTTTGAAAAACCATTTTCGCGATCTGCAAGCTCCACTTTGCGGTATATCAGATGCATGACGCGCACCTCGCAGCAAGAATGTTGGGGCATTCTTGAATTTTTCACATACACTCAGGAAGCTTCCTGGGTGTCTTTTTTTTACATAAAGGGGTCATTTCTGACCAAAGGGATGACTTCTGTTTATGAAAAAAGAAAAGCATGTTACAGTGGAAGCACAGAGACAGGGATCAGGTCTGAAGCCCTGTTATAGAAAAAAGACAGGAGAACGTGAACATGAAAAGAAGAATAGCAGCAGCAATCTGTGCAGTGTGTGTAATGGCAAATGGAATGACCTCTCTGGCATTCTCGCAGTATGATTATGAAATGAAATATCTGTATGATGTAAAATTTGACTGTCTGTGGGCAGATTTCCCCACATTCGGAGAGCTGGTTGGATTCCAGTCTTCCAATGATCTGAACGGTGATCTGTTTATCAACAGTGAATACGGCGAGCAGACGGCCAAAAATTTCTATACTTATGTTACTTATGCAAAAGATCCCATGAATGAAAACCTTGTTGCATACTGGGAAAGACAGGGACTGATCAAGGAAGCATATCTTCAGGTGACTGAAGAGACAGAAGACGGGGAGACAGCAGAGACCGCTGAGACAGAGGAAGCTGTGCCGGATGAAAACGGAATCATCGGCGATTACTATATCTACAGCCCGACAGGAGCAAAAGGAAATACAGAAGAGAGTTATCCGTGTATCTTTGTAAACCATGGAGGCGGAGAACCGGCATACCAGGCAGAGACATTTGGATATTGTCAGATTGCAGCCAGAGAAGGCCTGATCCTGATCATGGCGGAGAATGAAGACTCAGAAAATCTTTACAATATTCTGCAGCATGTAAAATCCGAGTATCCGATCGATGAAAGCAGAATTTATGCATCCGGATCTTCCATGGGTGCCATGCAGTCTATTAACCTGACCGTGGCTTATCCGACTATGCTGGCAGCTATCACAGAGCTGGATGTAGCGCCGAAGTTTGTGGATGAGGCAGAAAATCAGGAGGCCTTTGATGCAGTAAAAGAAGCAGGCGTAGCTGTTGTGAATATTGCAGGTCTGGCAGACAAATACGGCGCATATCCGCTGGATACCAACAAGATGAACAGCATCAGCGGATGGAATGATCTGATGACCGTAACAGGAAATGAGGACTACTGCCTGACTTCCGAAGAAAGCGCAGAACTTGCATCAGGATCACTGAATATTGCTGAACATCTGACAGGAGGAACATTCGAGGAAACCAGTTTCCGCTATCCGACGAATAACAACGTAATTGTAAATGACTTTACCAATGAAGACGGCATCAACAATCTGCGCATTATCGTAGTGGATAACAAAGGTCACATTCCATGTGGATATGACGCAGAGTACAGCTGGGAATTTATGCAGCATTTCAGCAGAAACCTGGAGACAGGAGAACTGGTTTACACGGAGTAACAGGGATAAGAATGAAAACCTGTGAGTGTATCAGGTAAGTAATAATCTGTATAATCAGAGGACAGGATGTAAAAAAGAATAAAATGCGGAGAATGAGTAGAATGAAAAAAGCAATTGTAATGGCGATGGGACTGATGATGTCCCTGGCAATGGGATTTGGCGCATCAGCGGCTGACGTAGTGGTAGGCGGCGAAGTCATTAGTACCGACAATTTAGAGGGAGATCAGAAAGCGGTTTATGAGGAATATGCTTCAGAGCTGGAGCAGATGAAAGAAATCGGAATGGCCGGATCCATCTATGAGACAGAAGGATTCACCGATTATTATAATCTGTATCTGAATACCTGTATCCTGGGCGTAAAGCAGACCGGAGAGCCTGAGATTACACAGGAACTGGTAGATGAGATGAAATCGCTGCGTGAAGCCCTGAAACCGACCGGCGCATCCAAAGAGGATGTGATCTGGTATATCTGGGACGACGAGATCCCGACAGAAGCAGGCGCAGAGGATTTTGACTTCAATACAGCTGCGGATGACAGCAATTTTAAACCGTATATCTGTGCATACCTGCTCGAAGATCAGAGCCAGGCAAAAGGAAACATTCTGGTGTGCTCCGGCGGTGCAGACCGTTACAGAAGCAACAACAATGAGGGCGATCCGACATGCGCATTCTTCAACAGCATCGGATACAATGCGTATCTGGTGAATTACCGGGTAAGCCCCTACGCATCCGTAGATATGACGCTTGATGTGCAGCGTGCAGTCCGCTATGTGCTGTATCATGGCGAGGAATACGGCATCGGCGCACTGGATAAGATTGCGACAATGGGTTATTCAGCCGGCGCTATGCACTGCTATGGCCAGGCAATCGCTTTCAGCGGACACATTACTCCGGATTCCGTTTATGAAGATTATGAGTGCGATGAAATTGACCAGGTAGCAGCAGATGTTGATGCATCGATTATCGTATATGCAGCAGGTATGGCTCACGATACAAAAGGAAATCCGGTAGACATTTCCACACCGGTGATGCTGCTTGAGGACGGCGACCCGAATAAAACAGAAGAACTGCCGGTATTCTTTTTTGCCGGAGCATCCGGACACTTTGCATCAGGTTTCTGTGTGCAGGCCTACACAACTCTGAACCCGCTGACAGAATGTGAGCTGCATATGTATGCAGGCATCAACGGACCGTTCGGACTGGGAACAGAATACGAAGGTGCAGATCAAATGAGAGATCAGATTGAAGCGTTCCTGGATGTAGAGTTTGGCTATCGCACAAGAGAGAAAGAATAAGATCAGTAATCTGAAAAAATGAATAGCAACTCCTTAGAGCGTGTTACAAGCGCGCTCTGGTAATTAAGGGCAGGGTCTGATTTGGGATCCTGCCCTTTTGACGCTGCTCGCAGAAAGATGGAAAATACCGGAAATGTCGATATTTACTGATTTTAAGAATACTTGTTTTTGACTTTGAAATATAGGTATGATAAACTAAATTGACGTATGATAATGCCGGAATATGAGGTGAAAAAGTTGGATAAGAATGAGTATAACCTCAAATTAGAGGAAATAGACAAGTATGTGAATCAGGGTAATTACGGTGAGGCTGCCAAAGTGGCAGATCAAATCGACTGGAGACGGGTCAGAAATGTCCGGACACTCTGCATGATCAGTGAAATTTATGAGGCGGATAACCGATATGAGGACAGCAAAGAACTGCTGCAGAAGGCTTATCGCCGTTCGCCGGTAGGGCGCTCGATTCTTTACCGTCTGGTAGAGGTGACAATCCGTCTGAAACAGTTCGATGAGGCGATCGAGTATTATTCGGAGTACGTGCAGGCAGCGCCGCACGACAACAGTAAATATATCCTGAAATATAAGATTTACAAAGGAAGAGGATCATCACTGGATGAACAGATCGATATTCTGAAAGAGTATCTGGATCAGGAGTATAATGAAAAATGGGCATATGAGCTGGCCAGGCTGTATCAGCAGGCAGGTAAGATCCAGGAATGTCTGACGGCCTGCGACGATCTGGTTCTGTGGTTCCACAGCGGAAAGTATGTCATCAAAGCGCTGGAGCTGAAACGCAGATATGCGCCTCTGACCCCCAAGCAGCAGGAGATCTATGATCGTCGATTTGACGATGAGGAGAACGGCGAAGATATTTATCCGGATGAGACAAAGCTTGGCAGAGAAAAACAGATCGTAGAGACAAACGAGGATGTGCTGGCAGAGTCCATTATGGCAGATACAGAGAAAGAGATTGCACAGTCTGTTGCAGAGACAGCTCAGATACAGGCAGAACCGGAAGTGTCCGCAGCGGAGCCGGTGAGTGAAGAACCGGAACAGCAGGAGTCTGATTTTGAGCCTGAGCCTAAGACAGAAGACGAAGATATGGAACAGTCCGGATCCGGGACCGGGGCGGAAGATATTACGGAGCCGGATCATCCGGTCAATCCCAATCTGCAGGAGGATCTGGTCAGAAGTATGCGCGAGATCGTGTCCGGTGTCAGCAGACGGCCGGAGCCGGTAGAGGAGAATGAGCCGGAAGATCAGGTGATTGCCCAGTCCAAAGAGGAGCAGGAGGCGGCAGCAGCCGTCAGGGAGCCGGGAGCAGGACTGCAGATGCCGCCCAAGGTTCAGATCCCGGAAGAGAATGAAACGACAAAGGCACCGCAGCTGTCGATTGACGATATCCTTCTGTCGATGGGAGAGAAGGGGAATGCGATGCGCCAGGCGGCAGCCCGGATGAATCAGCAGGCCGCTCATTCAGCAGGAGTTGTTTCCGCGGTGGATGAGGCGCTGATCAATATGGGAAGAAATCCGGAAGAGCAGGGACAGCAGCCGGACGCTGCAGACGAGGTGACAGGGCAGCCGGCATCTGCTTATGAGGAGCAGTCAGAACCGGAGCCGCAGGAGATTGCCGGTGAGCCGGATCCGCAGGAGGCGGCACCGCAGATGACAGCGAAGGAAACAACAGAAGCTCCGACAGAGGAGGAAGAGGATATCACGCTGGCCAAAACAAGACGGATGCCGGTGGAAGAGATTTCCAGACTGCGCGCAGCCATGAGTCTGAATGAGGACAGACCGGTACGCAGATATGATACCGCGCCGGCACCGCAGCAGGAGAGCAGAGAACCGGTACAGGAAGCGCCGGCAGCAGTGGCATATGAGAAGGAGCCACAGGAGATGCGTCCGGCAGCAGAAGAGCCGGCTGACGTACCGCAGACAGAAGCACCCCGGAGAGAGGAGCCTCAGTTCGGCGCACCGCAGCAGGAGATGGAAGCTGATTACGGACAGTATACCCGTCCGGGATATCAGAGACAGATGCTTCGGGAAGATCAGAGAGGATTCTTTGAGGGCTTCCTGAATATTCAGAACCTGGAAGAGCAGATTGCATCTGCGATTATCCAGGCAGAGCAGAAGGGCGAGGATCGCACTTCCAGAACCGGAAATGTGCTGATTTTCGGAGATCACGGATGCGGCAAAACCACGATTGCGATGGGAATTGCCAAGGCAGTGGCGCAGGATCGCGGCAGCCAGTATCTGAAGATGGCAAGGATCTATGCAACAGATCTGAACAGAAAGGATATTGCGGCCACGATTGCCAAGATTGCCGGAGGAGTGCTGATCATCGAAGAGGCCGGAGACCTGGAAGATGCGATTGTGGATCAGCTGACGACAGCGATGGAGTTCCGCACAGACGGAATGATCATGATCCTGGAGGACGAGCAGAGATATATTCATGACCTTCTTATGCGCCATCCGAGATTTACCATGAAGTTTACTTCCCAGATTTTTATTCCGACATTCACGATTGATGAACTTGTGCATTTTGGAGAGATCTATGCAGGACAGCAGGATTATGTATTCAGCGATTCCGCAGCGGGCGCGCTGTATGAGAGGATCGGAAGCGTGGCGGCGCAGGGAGATGCGGTATCTATCACAAATGTGATTGAGCTGGTAGACCGTGCGATTAATAAGTCCAACAAGTTTTTCCGAAAGCTTGGTGCGGGCAAAAAGCGTTATGACGAGAACGACTGTGTAATCCTGCAGGAAAAGGATTTTAAATAATCGGGGGGAGCGAAGCACACTTTTGTTCTTTCTGAGTATGCAATAAAAGTCTCAGCAGTATAAGACAGGTAATAGACCCTGTTAATTTCTGCTGGGGCTTTTTTATTTCACAGAAAATTGCGTCCTGTGAAATAAAAAAGCCTCCGGGTATACCAAGATGCTATGCAGCCTTGCATGAGCTTCTGGTGATGTCCGCATAATTATAGAAATCCGATATAAGATTAGACTGGTTATCTTTTTCACAATTTGATATGATGGAATTGATGAAGAAAGAGGGGGATTAAAAATATAATGAACAGATTAAGAAAATGGGGGATCGCAGCAGTCATAGGCGGTGTGCTTTGCAGCTTCCCGCAGATTACGGGCGTTCAGGAAGCGGAAGCAGCCACATCGCGAATTGCAGGGATCCTTTCAGTAAAATCAACCTACTGGCAGGAAATGCTGCAGGGAATTGAGGATGGCTGTCAGGAAGAAGGTCTTTCTTTTTTTGATATTGATATTTCTCTGGAAGATAAGGATGCAATGACATGGAATGCAGAAGATGCGTGGAAACTGGTGCTAATGTCCGGGGTAGATGTGATTATTGCGGACGGGAATCTGCCCAACACAGAGGTAGTAGAAGAAGCGCGAGAGAAAGGAATGAAAATTATTCTGGTAGATTCGGACGCAGGAAAGGGGTTGCGTGATGTATATGTGGGAACAGATAACAGACAGGCAGGGTATCTGGCGGTACAGACTCTGGATAAACTGTACGGGATCGGCAGCGGAGCAGTTATGCTTCAGAACAATGAGAATGTCGCCGCTGTTATAGAACGCTTTCATGGAATCTGTGAGGCACTGGAGCGGAAATGGCCGGATGTGGAAATTAAATTTTCGGAGATGCCATGGTATTCCGAACGAATGTCAAATTACAGCCTGGAAGAATTGCTTCGGGAAAATTCGGACATACAGGCGATTTTCGGGCTGATGGAATCAGAAACAACGCTGTATGCGCAGATCCTGAAACAAATGCATCTGGAAGGGAAGATTCATCTGATTACATTCGACCGCTCAGAAAAGATGATGGAACTTCTGGAAGAAGGAGTTGTGGATGCAATTATAGTACAGCAAAGTTATAAGATTGGCTATGAAAGCGCAAAAATTGCCGCCCGCCTGGCAAAGGGGGAAGTCCCGGAGGAAGATACTGTTTATATAGGCTGTTCTGTCATCAGCCGGAGAGATCTTTCGATTTTGGATAAGGGGGAAAATGCAGATGAGTAAGTATTATACAGTGGGGATTGTGGAAGATGAGCTGATTGAACGGCAGGCTCTCCGGATGATTATGGAAGAAAAGAGGCCGGTTTTGCAGATCGCTTTTGAGGCCGGAGATGGGAACAGTGCGCTGGAGATGGCAAAGCAATACCGGCCGGATATTCTGATTGTAGATATTCAGATTCCGGAGTGCACAGGTCTGGAACTTTGCCAGAAACTGCGGGAGGAAGGATACGCAGGGCTGATTATTATCAGTACATCGTATTCATTATTTCAGTATGCATATCTGGCGATCAAGCTTAATGTACTGGATTATCTGCTGAAACCGACAGGAGAGACGCAGATACTTTCTGTGCTGGATCGATGTATATCGATACTTGAAAAGAATGAAAAACAGAAAGAAACAGAACAGAGACTGGAAGAACATATGACTCAGACCAGATATGAAGCAGATCGGAGATTACTGCAGCAGATGCTTGACGGAAACGAACAGGTATTTCCACGGCTGAGGGAGATCGGGTTTCCGGAGAACGGACAGTGGCAGGCGTGCTGGATCGCCCAGGCATGGAATATGCCTGAGGGAATGGAGACGAAAGAAGCGTTGAAAATTTATTCGTCTGTCAGCCAGATCTTTCAGGGGAAATTTTATGTGTTCGCACGGATAGAGAAGGATAGAATTCTTCTTTTTGTTCAGCCGCGGGAAAAAAGAGATCTGTTTTTGCTGTATACCATGCTGCGGTGTGCAATCTGGTCGCTGAAACAGCTTACGGGACAGAAACAGCCCTGTTATGTCAGTGCGGTATCTGCATCTCTGGACCAGATAAAGACTTCCGGATCCCAGATCCCGGAAGATCTGTCGCTGCTGCCCATGATCAGCCGGGATTTTAGCTGCTATACGCAGATGGAACAGTGCCCGAGGGTATTTTCAAGAGACCGCTATGTATTTCATATGCAGAAGATGCTCCGCCTATTGCAGGATAACCGAATCCGGTATCTGGAAAATATGATTCTGTCAGAATTACGTGATTATGCGCAGAGTGCGCCGCAGAAATTCTGGGAATATCTTCGTATTTTTTTTGATGCGGTTGTTATGTTTTCTGACACCCGGGATCTTTCATTTGTAATGGAAAAAATCAGCCGTGAAGGATTTATAGAGGATTTGATACAGCAGCAGGAAATGATTCATCAGATTTTAGCAGACTGTCCGATACCTGAGGAGGAGAGTACAGACGCATCAATGGAGCAGATTCTTGAGATTATGAGGACAGAATATGCATCGGATCTGTCTCAGGCAGCAATTGCACAGCGGATGGGTATGACGCAGACATACTTTAGCCGTATTTTCAAAAATAAAACGGGAAAAAATTTTGTGTCACTGCTGACAGAAATCAGAATGAACCATGCGAAGGAGTTGATTGCACAGAAAGAGGATATAACAATCAGTGAACTGACCGGGGAGTGCGGTTATACCAGCAAAACATATTTTTGTGCCCTTTTTCGAAAAACAGTGGGACTTACCGTGAATGAGTATCGAAGGAGAATTGAGGATGAAAGGTAAAAAATTCCATACGCTGCAGGCAAAATTGACATTGCTGGTAGGCATGATTGTTATGACTTCTCTGATTTTTTTCTTTGGAAATTTTTATCTGGCGGGCATGGTAAACAGAGAATATACGACACTGATTGAACAAAATCATATAATATCCCGGTATGTAAAGGCTCTGACAGAGTACGGCCCGGCATTGCAGCAGTATTCGAATATGCCGGATGACCCGAGATGTAAAGCAGAGTATACAGAAAGCACGGAAGAACTGATAGAGAGTGCCGGGAAGCTTTATGAAGCGTTCCCGGATCCCTATGTGGAAAATCTGATCTATCTGTCTGAGAATCTTTCAGAGCAGGGAATGCTGATCCTGAATAAGACAAAAAGCGGGGAAACGCAGGAGGCGCAGCAGGCCTACCGGGATTTTTTCGATATGAATGCTCTTTTAAACAAATACATCAGCTATGTCCAGCAATCTGTCGACAGTTTATCGGTACAGAATATGAAAGGGATCGGAGAGTGGCAGGCAGAGAGCCAGCGCACGATGCTGATTGCATTTTGCAGTGTAATTATTTTGCTGGGGGTCCTGGCGTTTTTCAGAATCCGCAACATTGTGCATCCGATTGTACATCTTACAGAAATGGCAAATCTGGTGATGCAGAATATATGGGATCTGCCGGAATGGAACAGGACACAGAAAGATGAAACAGGCGTCCTGATGGATTCCTTTTACCATATGGTGGAAACGATACAGAGACAGATTGAGCGGTTAAAACAGCAGCAGAAGCTGGAACTGGAACAGAAAGAAGCAAATGAAAAAAGGCTGCAGCTGGAGTATCGAAATGTACAGCTGGAGCTGAGAGCTCTTCAGAATCAGATCAATCCCCATTTCCTGTTTAATTGCATGAATATGATTATGAAGCAGGCATATATGGAAAGAGCTTCGCAGACACAGCATATCACGGAAGCAATTGCCCGTTATCTGCGCAGCGTGCTGGACCAGGAGGGGGAAATCGTGACCATTCAGCAGGAACTGCAGCAGATCAGGAATTATATGGATATCCAGGTGCTCCGGTTTGGTAGCCGTTTCCGGTATCAGCTGAACTGCGATCCGCAGTGCCATTCTCTGTGTGTGCCGTTTATGATTTTGCAGCCGCTTGTGGAAAATACGGTTAAACATGGCGTGGATTGCTGTGCCAGAGGCATTCAGATTGGCTGTCATATAAAGAAAGAAGGAGAGAGCGTACTTATTTATGTGGAGGATGACGGACCGGGAATGACAGAAGAAAAGGTCAGAGAACTGCAGACCATGGCGCAGAGTGTGTCGCATGAGATACAGACGACCGGGATTGGTCTGATTAATGTATTTCGCCGGATGCAGCTGTATTTTCATGAACAGGTGGAAATTTTTATTGAGAGTACGCCGTATACCAAAACAGTGATTGGTTTCCGGATCCCGAAAAGCGGGTTAAAGCAGTAGTATTCATGATTTTTTTTTGCACCACAGCGCTTTGCGATGTTTATGATGCACAAAATACACCTTGGTATTCACCTTAAAATATAGTAATATATACCAATGAAAGTTGCATAGTGTGTAAAAAAACAATATCGACAATGGAAACGTTTCCGGTTAGAATATTCCCAACAAAGCTTACTGAAAGACTGTGTAAGCTCAAAAGGAGGAAAAGATATGTACAAAAAAAGGAAGTGGGAAAAACGGTTTTTGTCTGCAGGACTTGCTGCAATCATGGCATTTGGCGGTCAGACAGCTGTATTTGCGGAAGAATCCCAGTCATTTACTGCGAAAGACGGCGTGATTGATGAACAGGAAGGAGACGTATATTACGAAATTTTTGTGCGTGCATTCCGTGATTCAGATGGAGATCATATCGGTGATTTTAAGGGAGTAGAAGAGCAGATCCCGTATCTGGCAGATCTGGGTATCACAGGAATCTGGCTGATGCCGATCACTGATTCAGGAAGCCAGCATGGATATGATGTGCGGAACTATTATGAAGTAAACAGCGATTATGGAACCATGGAAGATTTTCAGAGTATGCTGGCAACCTGCCATGAATATGGCATTGATGTCATCATGGATTTGGTAGTAAATCACTGCAGCTGGGCCAATGTTTGGTTCCAGGAAGCACTCAAGGGACCGACTCTTGAGGATGGCAGCGCAAACCCGTACTGGGATTATTTCACATTTGTTCCGGCAGATGCTAACTTTGTAGAGAAAACCGCAGATGAAATTCATCAGGAGGAAGAGGCATATTTAGAGGAACACGGAAGTATGGAAGGATATGAAGCACAGTATCCTCTCTACGATAATGCAACATACGGACCGGAAGAAACTGTATGGAGAAATACAGATGAAACAGCGGAAAAGATGGAGAAGTGGGGAGTAATCTCTGATAAGAGCAACATTGTTTCGGGTTATGATTTTATCGGTATTTTTGGAGCCGGAATGCCTGATCTGAATTATGAGAGCGAAGCACTCCGTCAGGAAATGAAGGATGTAGCTGATTTCTGGCTGGATGCCGGTGTGGATGGTTTCAGACTGGATGCAGCACGCCATATTTACGGTGATTATTATTCAAATATTTATTCAGATTATATTTTCGAGAAAAATATGGATTACTGGAGAGATTTCCGCGCATCTCTGGAAGCAGAGCATCCGGATGTTTATCTGGTAGGCGAAGTTTGGGAGAAAAATGTGGACAATGTAGTTCCGTTCCTTACAGATGGCGGACTGCACAGCGTATTTGATTTCAACCTTTCCGGAAAAATTTATGAGGCAGTTTCCAATGAGACCACAGCTTATGATCCGGAACAGGCATCAGAGACCAACCGTCTGAGCGAGACCGATGATCTTGATATCGTAGAGGGTCTGATCAGCTATTATGATAAGTTAGGCGAAGGTTCCGATTACGAGTTCATTGACTGTCCGTTTATTACCAACCATGATCAGAACCGTCTTATCAGCCTTCTGCGTTACAAATTCGATGAGAGCGCAGATGATATCCTGACAGCAGCTGTTCAGCTGGATCCGAATGGAAATCCGGTGCCGAGAGACGATGCAGAAATGGCAGAAAATCATGCGAAGGTAGCAGCAGATCTTCTGCTGACACTTCCGGGCAAACCGTTCCTGTACTACGGAGAAGAAGTTGGTATGAATGGTGCAAAACCGGATTCCAGCATCCGTGAATGTATGTCATGGTTTGAGAAACCTTTTGAAGGCGGAATGCCGAAAGACGGTCTGGCAAATTACGATACCGTACATTATAGCCTGGGCGGAGAAGCATCAGTAGAAGCACAGCAGGATGATCCGGAATCAATGCTTTCACATTATAAAGAAGTAATTAAAACAAGAAAAGAGATTCCGGCTCTGATGAACGGTGATATTGATGAGTATGATATGGATACACAGGAGCTGATTTCCTACATTCGTATGACAGAAGATCAGCGTGTGCTGGTGGTTATTAACCTGACAGGAAACGAGCAGACACAGGAAATCGCTGCAGATCCGAATTACGGTGAGTTTACACAGGTTGTATATCAGTCTGAAACAGACGAAACCAGCAGCTTTGATGGTCAGACTCTGACACTGGCTCCGTATTCCATGATGATCCTGGAGTAATTCTCCGTTATCGAATGAAAGTTACGGAATAGTTGTAAATGTATGAAAAGTCCCCCGCCGGGTGCTTGATAGAGCACCCGGCGGGGGACTTCTTTTTGTGTCACAGTAAAAATAAACCCCCTGCTATGCAGGGGGAGGGCAGATCTTTAGATATAAGTATGAGCTCCTGTGCTATCATAGAAGTGGGTCTGCA
>CAKRNX010000006.1 GCA_934371475.1 uncultured Lachnospiraceae bacterium | reverse complement strand
GTTTCTGTTCTGCGGCAAGAGAACAGACCGTATCAAAGGACTCCTGTGGGAAGGAGATGGCTTCCTGTTATTATACAAACGGCTGGATACCGGAGCTTTTAACTGGCCGAGAAACAAAGAAGAAGCACAGTCGATCACTCCGGATCAGTACGCAATGCTCATGCAGGGACTGGAGATCGTTGCCAGACACCCTATAGAGCAGACAGAGAACCCGAAGAAACTTTATTAAGTTTTGTGCATTTCGCAGAAATTTTTTGTGGACAGTTTTATCTCTCAGGGCTTACTGTCCTCTGTTGATCCACAACGGTTCTGTCCTGCCATCCATACGGACGGGAAGGCAGGACAATTGTGGTGGACAACAGTACTGGAAATCTGGGAAGGAGAAGTGATATCCCAGGTTTTCAGTACCGTTATCCACCGTCATAATGACGAACGGAAAACAGCCGTCGGCTGGCGGAAATGTAGCGTATCTGCTATAATGGATCCAGCAAGAAAAGGAGTTCCGGTATGGCAGTCAGATACACAGAAGAACAACGGAATACCGTTGACAAGTCCTTCTGATCCAGATGTTTCTGGACCGGCAGGAGCAGCTTCAGACCCTGACCGCCGAGGTCGCTTCCCTCAATGAAAAGATGCAGCTTATGATGGAGCAGATGGTACTGGCAAACAAAAACTAATAAATGGATGTGATAGAAGTGTATCTCGATTATACAATAAGAACTGGAAAAGCATATGACCAGTTTGAAAAGAATACATACAAGAACGATTTCAAAGATTATTATGCTTTACTGAGCAACGAGAAAATTACAGCAAATGAACTCCTTTGGCTTCAGGCATATGAGGGCTTCTCTTTTTTAACAAAAACACAGCTGAAAAATGAGAAAATTGCAGCTGAAATTCGTCGATACATCTTCCTTAATCAATTAAACGGAAAGGAAGACCTAAGATTGATGCTGACGAAAACAGGGAAAAAAGTAACAACCCCTGTATTCATTACGGGCGATGGTAAAGAATACGAAAGTCTAAAGGATGAAAAATTAATTTCGGAGATGGTTAATGTAATTCAGAGGGGATTTAAGGACACAAACTTACAGGAGGACATTTATGCTGATAAGATTCCGACAAACCCTGAACGCATGAAGAAAAAATTCCTTTTGGGCGGTGAAACGGAACGGTGGCCATTTATTCGTCTTGCTTTTGCGCTGAAAATGAGTTCTGCTGATTTTCATAAAATCTTGACTGACGGCGCATTTTTTAAGGGCTTGAGCGCAGCCGTACCTCGGGAGATGATACTTCTTTATTGCCTGGAAAATGAAATATATGATTGGAATCTTGTTTTGGAACTCCAAAAATATGCTAACGAGCGAATGGAGAAACTTAATAGATCTAAACGTCATGTTAATATTCATGCATACACAATTGATTTTCAGGGGATTATCCCCATGTTGAAGGGTATGCCTGTAAATCAATTCAAGACAAATGTACTTGAGAAAAATTGCGAATATGCCATAAATAAATTGGATGAAAAGGAAGAACAATACAGCGCCACGGCTGTTGAGCTAATTAAAAAAAGTACCATAATTAAAAATTTGAATGACGGAACTTGTAATTGTAAAGTGACAAATAAAATCCATACGGTCTTCCTTACAGATACAATCTCAAGATATGGCGAGATTTTCCCTCTTGAAAAATATGATTTTCCTAAAGTTCTGCGAGAAATGGTGATGTCTCGAAACAGCTATTTCCGTTTCCTCAATTATCGTATTGTAGCTCCCGGGGCAAATTGCAGAGTGATTTATTCAATGGATTTTGGTGACCTTCCTGAAGAACTTTCGAATAGTGTACTTTCATATTCGAAAGTTATGAATTATCAAAAACAACCACATCGCATTGTACGTCATGATATTTTGGTTGTGTCGTTTTACTATTTTCTGATGAATTACTGGGTGGATAAAGCAAGACCAATGGTTGCTTCAAACCAAGAAGAAGCAAATGCCTTATGGCGTTCTTTCATGAAATATGTCAATGCCAATTTGCAAAATACTGGCTATGAAACGATTTCGACAAAGAACCCCCTAGACACATTAATCAGAATTTCCATGCATTCAGCAAACCCATTGGAATGCTATACGAGAATTTATGAACTGAATATATTTTCAAGCCTGGCAAACGAAGGGTACTCCCAGGAAAATTATCCAAACTTGGAACATACAGCAGAAGTGTTTAAAAACATGGTTACTTGTTATGATCACCTTTTGAAGATTAATGTTGTTAGCAATGAACAATATGATGAGGTGAAAAATTTTTCAGAACGGGTTATGAATGCATATAAATTATGAAAACATCATCAAATTTTGAGACAATAACTATCTGTTGCTTCCAAGTTAAATGTTATAGTTCATTTGAAAAAATCGCTTGGGGGTTAATATGAAATTAGATTTGTTAGATAACAGGGATTCACTTTTAACATGTGATGAAGATCAATATATATATTTAGATGATGATAGTGGTAAACAAGATCGGTTTGAAATCATTGAGGAAAAAGGGCGTGGTGGAAGTAGCATAGTCTACCTGGCGTTTCAGTGTAAAAATGGAGAACGCTGGCGGCCTGTTCTACTGAAAGAATTTTATCCCGTTTTGTTATCAGAGCACTTCATCAGGAATAAAACCACAGGGGAATTAGTTTTTTTGCCAAATTCTATAGATGGGGATTCATCTGAAGAAAATTGGAATATTTATAACGAAGAGAGGAATAAATTTTTAAATATATGTCAGAGACAGAGGATTCTTTATTCGAGCCATTTAAAGGATACTGATGAACTGGTAGAAATTCAGGGTGTGTATTCACTTGCAGATTCATGTTATGCAATGATGCGGGCATCTGGAGGATGCAGCTGGGATCAGATCAGGGAAGAAAGTGTGTACCAAATTCTTGAAACGACGGTTTCAATTCTTCATGAGTTAAGATTATTTCACGAAGATTCTCTTTTGCATGGGGACATTAAACCGGCTAATATCTATATTTTCAAAAAAACACGACAGCATGTTATTCTTTTAGATTTTGACAGTGTTCAGTATATGTATTCCGGGATGTTGACTGGAACTGAGACGCTTTCTTATAGTGAGGATTTTGCTGCTCCGGAGATAATCAATGCTATTGGGAAAGAAGGGATTGATCGAGCCGACTATTTTTCATGCATAACTCCTAAAGCTGATTTGTATTCAGTTACGGCGGTGTTGTATACAAAAATAACCGGGAAACAAATCCCTAAAAATATCAGTGAAAAATTGCAGAAGGAACGTCGTGCAGCAGAGCTTTCATTGTTGTGGGAAAGAGAACGTGAAACACGTTTTCATAATTTATCGGAGCAAGTTATTTTCGAATTAGGGAAATTATTTGACGTGATGTTTTCCTTAAATCCGGACAGTCGTTACAATCTTGATGAAATGGAGCAACATCTCCGTTTGATTATGATTCATGCAAAACCACCGGAGGTAAGAATTTCAAAGGAATATAAGGCACCACATCCTATAGAGAATTATGTAGGCAGAAAAGCAGAATTAGAACTTCTTAAACAGATTTTTGATCAGGATAAACAAACCATTTTTATATGGGGTCAGGCTGGCGTTGGCAAGAGCGAATTTGTCAGGCGGTTTGCTTGGATAAACAGGAATAAATATGAGTTCCTTTGGACAACTTTTTCGGACAATCTTGAGCAGACAATCATAGAATTGCAAACAGATCCTCCTTATAGTACTTCCAAAGAAGCAATACAGAACAGGCAGGAAGTTTATGAGTGGAATTTGAAATGTCTGAGGAGTTATCACAATACAGCAGTACTCATTATAGATAATTGTGTAATGAGTGTCGATGGTAAGGAAAATATATTTTACAGTAAGGCTTTTGCGGATTTAATGAACCTGGAACTTAAAATAATTTTCACAACTCGATCAAGGCCGGAAGGTACTGATGCTGAAATAAATTTGAAACCCTTGGATGATAACGACCTCCTTGAGATTATACATCTTTATTATGGTGATTTTAGCAGTGAGGAGACTCTGAGAAAATTAATTCATTTAACGCAGAATAACACGTTGCTCGCTGTGCAAATTGCAAAGACTTTGGAACTAAGCTGGGGCAACCTGACCCCGGAAGTAGTGCTGAAAAGTTTATCTAGCGAAGGTGAATTCAGTGAAACGGAGACGGTCGTTGAACAAGTTAAAAAATTGTTTGATTTATCTGTTTTAAGTGTACGGTCGAGGAATATTATGGGGTGCGCAGCTTTGTTCCCGTTATCAGGAATTAATGCAGATATTTTTTTGAGATGTTATGAGGAAACAGAGAGAGATAGAATCCAACTTATTGAGATGAATGGGTGGATTAATAGAAATTCCAGTAACATTTTATCATTGCATCCGTTAGTTCGTGAGCTGTGCCTTAATGAGTTGCGAGAAAACATGGAGTCGGAATGCGACACTTTTCTTAGAAGGTATTATGAGGAATTTTCAAAATTAAATAAAAACGAATGGATGAAACAGCGTTTCCAAAGAATGGAGATAGCGTCTAATGCGGCCGCTTATCTTATAGATCCTTCCGGGATTTATGCGGAGAAGGCAGGTGATTTTAATTATGCTGAAGGAAGATATGCAAAGGCACGACAGTTTTATCAGTCATTTTGGGAGAAATATATAATTAACAATCCTTCCCCAGATACGATGGGAGCAATGTCAATTATGGATAGGATAGCAGGAACTGCTTTCAGGATGAATGATTATAGTGCTGCCATTTACTATGAGAAATCTGCAATAGGCATTTCAGAACGAGAAATTGGAGAGAATAGCCCCGATTTGTTTCCGTATTATATGAATTTGGGTAATATTTATCTGGAAGTAGAAGATTTCAGAAATGCTGAACTAAGTTATTTGAAAGCAGAGAAGGCTTGTAAAAACAGAAAAAATAAAGTAGAAACAGTCTATTTCTATATGTCGCTAGGTAAATTGTACTTTAGAATTCATGACTTTGACAAGGCAGCAGGTGCCATTAATCTTGCTTTGACCATGTCAAATGGAGATAGAGATATACCACCGGATTGGCAGGCTTCTATGCTTGAAACACTTGCGGCTTTGCACAACCGCAGGGGGGAACATGAGATAGAACTTAAATGCTGCAGAGAGGCGATTAAAATTTACAATGCCGTATATGGAGTTGAACATGAGCGAACTGCTGTAAGTCATGTTAATGAGGCGAGTGCTCTAAAATTTCTTGGAAGATATAAAGAAGCCCGTGACGTGTTGCTTCCTGCATTAAGCATACTGGAATCCACTGTGGGGATGGCTCATTCGCACACTGCTAAGGTTTATTATGTATTGGCACAAGTTTGTTGCTTAGAGGGAAATTATCAAGAAGCTATGGATTGGTGTCAGAAAGCGATGTATGCAGACAATAAAGTAAAACTTCCGGCTGACATTTCATTTGGATTACGGACATTGTATGCGCAGTTGGGAGATAAATTATTACAAAACGACAACACAGAGTTCGTAACACATAAGGATACAAACACGCGGGAGACCTAATGCAGGTGTTCTCGCGTGTTTTTTATTTCACAGGAAATTGCGTCCTGTGAAATAAAAGCCTCCGGTATGATAAAAAGGGATCAGATTTTGAGGGAATACCTAGTGAAAAGTGATACATAACAATATATGATATTGTCATCAATCAAGGAAGTTATTTCACGGAGGTGGTAAATCATGTCAAGCAATGAAGCAAAACCGTTCAGTTTATGGTTTGCAGCCGATGGGTTCCGAATATTTGATGCCTGTCATCAAGGGATGTAAGGACGAGATCATTTCCGACATTGTTGTGGACAAGGTTATTGGAAATATCCCATACATCGGACTTCCTGCCAATATGATCGCAGCTAAGGCAATGACCTGGCGGCTTGGCATTCTCTTCGGGCGGCTGACGATCCATAGTCGACGGTGGCCGCCTGGCATATTAAAAATCACCGACGTGCATTGCAACATCAAAATAAGGATAAGTGAGAGAGGAGGTGCTCCTGGTGACGAAAAATGAGATATATCAGCGCCTTGAACGGATTGTGGTACAGCATCCGAATTTCGCGAATGAAATTGAAGAGCTGGTTTTAATGATACAAAAATCCGATAAGGGTGACGGCGTTCTTAAGGATTATCTGACGAAACATACATCTCTTGCAGCGTGTTTTCGAGAGTGCTGTTTCGAACGGGCGGAAGAAAAGCCAAATGGGAAAGTGTATCAGGTGCATAAGCCTTATTCAAATGAGATATGGCAGAGAATAAAGCTTGCGGAACATAACGATCATTATCGTAACTGGGCGAATGCAGTCAAGGCTGTGCCGGAATATACCCTTCCTCTCCCTGATGTCGACGGAGAGTTCCTTCACAGGGCTAAAGAGACATGGCACCAGAACATTTGCGGGAATGATGATGTTCTGCAGGTGATTCTTCGACACATTATTGAATATAGCAAGACGGGAAAGACGATGCCGATTCTTCTCATTGGCGAACCGGGAGTTGGAAAAACTCTTGTGGCAAAAAACTATGGAAAGATTTTGAATCTGCCCGGAAGCTTTATCTCCGCTCCTTCGGCATCCGGCGGACGCGGACTGTCAGGCGCACCGAATCTCTATGTAGGAGCGGGCGTTGGAGCAATTGTACAGGCGATGATTGATAACAGGGCTGGCAATCCGGTGGTCTGTATTGATGAAGTCGAAAAAGCTGCACATGGATACGGAAGGTCACCGGACTTTCAGGATGAACTCCTGGCGGTTCTTGATGAAAGCAATGCGGCCTGTTTGATAACTTCCTTGAAATTGAGGTTGATGCAAGCCATATCCCGTTCATTTTTATGGCCAATGAGAAAGAACTTATTTCTCCTCCGCTGCTGGATCGCATGGAAGTAGTAAAGATGGAAAATCCGACGATAGAAATGTTTCATTGTATTACCAGGGAGTTTGCTCTGCCGAAAGCGCTTGCTGCGTACCCTGATGACCGGATTTATTTCGGGGATCACGAAGCGGATATGCTTGTGGATATGCTCTGGAACAGAGGAAACCGAAGCTGCAGGACATATCAGAAGGCAGTTGAGCTTCTGGTAAGCAAGGCATACCTGAGTGTACTGGAGAGCAATCATTCTGTCCAGATAACTGAGCAGAATGTGCGTGAAACAGTAATTATGTGTTCGCATGATGTAAGGACAAAGTCTATTGGATTTAACGCGTCAATGTGATGCGAAAAGAGGGGAGAAAAATTATGTCAAAAAATTATAATTCGGGAATCGTTGAGAAAATCGGAAATTTCCTTACAGAAGATAACTGGAATTACAGCTTCAATGAAGATAAGGGATTTTTCCAGTTCGGGATAAATCTCAGTGGCAGGATTAAAAATATTCAGTATGCAGTTAATGTCAATGAATCTGACCACACTGTTTATACTATATCTCCGATTTCCGCCGATCAGGAGAATGCGGAGCAGATACAGAAAATGGCTGAATTTGTATGCCGTGCAAATTATGGACTTAAGAATGGGAATTTTGAACTGGATGTCAGGGATGGAGAGCTCCGTTATAAATGCTATGTGGACTGCAATGGAATTGTCCCGACCACAGATATGGTCAGATCGAGCATACTCTGCCCTGCGGCAATGTTCACCCGGTATAGTCGGGGCATTGTTCAGATCCTGTTCGGCGATATGTCCGCGGCAGATGCTATTGCACTTTGTGAAGAACCTCGGCAGGAACCGGAAAGCAATGGTATGGCTGAAGAAGAGGACGCATCTGACCGCCTGCTCAGCCTTCTCCGTAGTATTCAGGAAAGTGGAGAGGACTCTGACGATATCTCAGCTGTTTCCGGGGAGTAATGAATATTTGATGCCCGTACAGGACAGGGTGAAACCACCTTGGAAAGATATTGATGAAGGTTAGAAATGAGTTGAGAAGCGAACAGTAACAGGCTGGGGATTCTATTGTGCTTAGATTCCGGCCAATGACGGAGGGCGCAGATAGAGGATGGAACAAAGGGAACGAAAAATAAGATTTTTCAGACAGCATAGCCTGGAAACATGCGGAGCCAGCTGCATTCTGATGATACTTAACTATTATCGGAGAGTCCAATATCCGACGGATAAGCAGGAAAGAAAGCTGCACAGTCTGTATAGATGCAGGGCATTTAAGGGAATGCTGGCCTCAGGCATTGCAGAATGCCTTGTGAAAAACAGGCTGGATGTGGGCATTTATCATTCCTCCGATCACTATATGGATAATCGGGATGGTTATTATCCGGAGTCCCTTTATAAGGCAATGCTGGATGAATATATCGGGACTATCGGGAAAATAAAGGCGCAGGTTCACATCGAAACTGGAAGTGACATCACCCCGGACTGGTGCCGAGAACAGCTTGGCAAAGGAAAATTTTTGATAGTCCAGTGCATCGTTCCAGGAGATGCCGATGGGATGCATGATGAAACGCTTCACTGGATACTGCTGTGTGGATGCGATGGGAAAGATTTCCTTGCCTGCGATCCGCTTTCGGGCAAAATTCGCCTGACGGAAACAGAAATGAAAGGATACACGGATACGCCTGTCGGTTCGATTGGTATTACGGTCGATGGATATGAGGAATGTGAGTAAAATGAATTGTGTTGTTACCAGAGGCTTATCTGATGGACGCCTTTGGATGATGTACGATGATAACTGGGAAGCTTTTTCTGAAAGAATCAGGAATATTGAGGTTAGAACAATAGTAAGATTTTTTCTCGCAGGAGCAAGTAAGTGCAGAGTTGATAATAAAGGCAGGATTCATGCTATTCCCAATAGCCTGCTCCAATATGCCGGGGTAAAACATAGCTGGGAACTGAAAGCCATGACTGTCGAATAGTTTAAAGAAGCATTTCCGGAACAAAGAAATAAGCACGATGGAGCCTATAGATTTGTTGATGCTGTTTTGGTAAAATGGACTGATATTAAAAAACGGGAGGATAATCGATATGAAAAGAATAATCTCGCACAACAAAAGCAAAAATGGAAAAGTTGAATATTATCTCGAAGCGCAGGATGACGGACGGCTGGAGTATCACATTACGAAGGGCACCGCTTATATCGTATTAATCCTGATGGGCAGCAGCGGTTTTCAAGTTGATGAAGTTCCTGAAGGAAAATCGTGGTGGGGCGGTGCCTGTGAAGAGTTCTGCAGCCTGGAAGAGACTGAAGAAGATGCCAAAGCATACATAGATAACGCACTCGCAAATATGAAATAAATAAGATCACAAAGGGAGGCCACATTATGGGCAAAAAAATTGAAAAATGGGCGCTGGTTATTCTGACTGTCTGCGGCCTTGCCCTGGATTTCAGGGTTTTGCAGAAGACGTGGAACTATCCGGATTATAATATCGTTCCTACCAATATGAGCACAATATATTTTCGAGCGGCGGATCTGATGTTCGTGTTGATATTATGCGGGATTGTAATATTCATCTGTGCATCTATTCAAAAGCGTGGCGCAATGAAAAAACTATATTATCTGACAGTTCCGGTTGTCATAGCGGTTTACTGCGTATACCTGATGCTTGTCGACAGGAGTGTCATTTACGGAATGCAGAGGATGGTGATAGGTACATATTTCCTTATTTGCCTTGCAGCAGCGAAGATACTTGCTTCCTATTTTGAGAAAAAGGCGGCGGCTTGTCTTTATCTTGCCTTGCATGTTCTTCTCGTGATCTTTTGTAGTTGGCATTTTTTCTACAGAGAGATATATATGAGTCCTCCAACGATTGTCTGGATGGCTGCATGCGCGGCAATTGCATTCGCGACAGTGTTTCTGGAAGGCAGCACATTATTTGCCGGAAAAAGAAAGACGGCTATTGCCATAGCACTTGTCCTGCTCCAAACCGTGGTATTTTCGTTGGGACGGATCAAATATATCTTTATGAGCCTGGGAAATACAGGGAGTGGCTTTGCCAAAGTAAACTGGATTCAGTACAGAGGTGTTGTTTTGAATGGGCTGATTTCCGGAAATTTTGATGGGACAATATTGGATCCGCCGACGATGGAGTCCGTTCCGGGATTCCATATCATCTGGTCCGGCGTGGCATTTGGCAGAGCAGAACCGCTGGCCTACATCATTATCCTTGCGGCCATTATATTTCTGCTGATGAGGATGTTTATTGCAGAAAAAGGCAGACCGGTCATGAGGGCGCTGATATTAAGCGTGATCATCGCTAATGTGTGGGGCTGTCTCTGCGAAGTAAATTTGTTCTATTCAGCAGAAATCGGGATTCTGGCATCAAGGAATGTTTTTCAGTTTGTGACGGTCATAGTTGTGGCTTATCTGTATGGGAAAGATTTGAGCGGTAATAATCCGCACGGAAAGGCACTGGATGCAGGCCGGGGATAAAACCAAGGATATAAGCTGATGAATGGATACCTGGGAGGTGTTGTAAGTGGGAATTGTTGACGTATATGATGTCAGAGTGATCTCACCAGATCGGACGGAGGATGATGCAATGAGCAATAAAAGTACAATTTCAATCTGCACAGGAGATATTACGGAACTGGAAACCGACGCGATCGTTAATGCGGCAAATGACGGCCTTGCTCCCGGAGGCGGAGTATGTGGGGCAATTTTCTATAAGGCCGGATATGATGAATTGAATGAAGCCTGCAGGAAGATCGGCGGATGTCCTACCGGAAATGCTGTGATTACGCCGGGGTTCAGGCTGAAAGCAAGGTATGTGATCCATGCCGTGGGGCCGGTCTGGATGGGTGGAGATTATGGAGAAGCGGAGAAACTGTATGGCGCATATTATCAGTCTTTGCTCCGCGCAAAGGAAAATGATCTGCATTCCATCGGATTTCCGCTGATCTCGTCGGGAATTTTCAATTATCCGAAGGAGAAGGCATGGGAGAGGGCATTTACCGCTTGCAGCGATTTTATAAATGAATACCCAGACTATCAGATTGATATTGTGTTCGCCGTGCTTGGTACTGAAATGAAAGAACTCGGCGAGAAGGTAAAAGTGGAAGTAATAAATTGACGTTTGAAATCGTTTTTTATTTCACAGGAAATTGCGTCCTGTGAAATAAAAAGCCTCCGGCGTGATGCGCAGCTCGCAGAGAAGAAACGTGTTGCTAACGCAACCTGCTCGCGCGCGGAACAAAAGTTGTGCTGTTAAGGCAGTGGCCCGCGGGATGTGCGAAGCACACTTTTGTTTTTAATGTCGTATAAAACTGTTAAATAAAAAACGTGATATTTTACCCAATCTTGACATAAACAACCTCTGATTTTGACATGAAGGCAGTATAATAAAAAGAATGTAATAGTGAGAATAAATTACACTTATGCCCAGTCATCAAAACGGATCTCCAACGTCCGCTTTATAATCGGAGGAAAATAATACAGATGAAAAAGAATGAGAAAAAATCAGAAAAAACAGCTCCCGTTTCATACATGATGAACCGGGAGCTTTCGTGGTTGAAGTTCAATGAAAGAGTGTTGAATGAGGCTGGAAATCCCAGGACTCCTCTGGCGGAGCGCCTGACTTTTGCAGCGATTTATCAGTCCAACCTGGATGAGTTTTACCGGGTGCGTGTCGGTACGCTGATGGATCAGATGGAGTCGTCTGAAGTGATCCGCGAGAACAAGACAAATATGACAAGCAGGGAACAGGTAAAGGCGATTTTAAAGGCAACGAGGGAGCTGGATCAGAAAAAAGATATGATCTATGAGCAGCTGATGGGAGAACTGGAGCCAAAGGGAGTGCGTCTGATCAATTTCAACCGTCTGTCTGCGGAAGAGGGAAAACTTCTGGAACTGTATTTTGACCAGCATATTGCTCCGTATCTGTCAGCCAATATCGTGAGCAAACAGCAGCCGTTTCCCTTTCTGAAGAATAAGGATATTTATGCAGTGGCACTGCTGGCAACAAAAGGCGGCAAAACAAGAACTGCGATTATCCCGTGCAGCAACAATGTATTTAAACGTCTGATCGACATTCCGACACGGAAAGGTACTTTTATGCTTTCAGAAGAGCTGATCCTGCATTTCCTGCCGAAGATGTTCAAAAATTATGAAGTAAAAGAGAAATCTCTGCTGCGCATTACAAGAAATGCGGATATTGATACGGAAACAATTTACGATGAAGATCTGGATTACCGCGACGCAATGGAAAACCTGATTAAACAGAGGATTCGGATGAATCCGGTGCGCATGGAGCTGTCACGGGTTCTGAATAAAAGGCTGATCAGCGCACTGTGCAAAACGCTTCACGTGGGAGAGGAGCATGTATTTCTCACGAGAGTTCCTCTGGATATGTCGTTTGTGTTTGGCATCCAGAGCTATCTGCGAAGCACCGGACAGGAGAAGCTTTTTTATCAGAGACGCTCGCCGCGCATAACGCCGGAACTGGATGACCGGAGTGCTCTGATTCCGCAAATCATGCAGAAAGATGTGCTGCTGTCCTATCCGTTTGAGAGCATCCGTCCGTTTATCAACCTGCTCTATGAGGCAGCAAAGGATGACAGTGTGGTTTCCATTAAAATGACGCTGTACCGTCTTGCAGATAAAAGCAAGATTGTGGATGCGCTTGTGGAAGCGGCAGAAAACGGAAAAGAGGTCATTGTGCTTGTTGAGCTGCGCGCACGGTTTGACGAAGAGAGCAACATTGAATATTCCAGAAAGCTGGAAGAAGCAGGCTGTCGGGTAATTTACGGGCTGAACGGCTATAAGGTTCATTCTAAGCTCTGCCTGATTTCAAGAAAAACAGAAACGGGAGTTTCCTACATCACGCAGGTGGGAACAGGAAACTATAATGAAAAAACGTCGACACTTTATACGGATCTGTCTCTGATTACGGCAAATCAGGATATTGGAAAAGAAGCAGCAGAGGTATTTGCTTCACTGCTGAGAGGAGAGACAGTAGAACATACCAATCTGCTTCTTGTAGCGCCGAAATGTCTGCAAAACCGGGTGATCGATCTGATTGATGAAGAGATTGAGCATGTAAGACAGGGCGGGAAGGGATATACCGGAATTAAAATTAATTCGCTGACAGACCGTGTTCTGATTATGAAGCTGGCAGAGGCTTCACAGGCTGGAGTGAAGGTTGAAATGATTGTCAGAGGTATCTGCTGTCTGATCCTGGAACTGAAAGATTATACGGAAAATATTCAGGTTGTGAGCATTGTCGGCCGTTTCCTGGAACACTCCAGAATCTACCGCTTTGGAACAAAAGATCGGGAAAAAGTCTACATTGCTTCAGCAGATTTCATGACCAGAAATACGGTACGACGTGTGGAGGTGGCAGCGCCGGTGCTGGATGAACGCCTGAAAGAGCGCCTGGACTGGATGTTTGAGACGATGATGCATGATGATGAAAAAGGAAAGCGCCTGACAGCTGAAGGGACATACGTGGATCGGGAATTGAATGAGGTTCATCTCAATTCACAGGAGCTGTTTTACGCGGTTGCTTACAGTAATGCAGAAAAACAGCAGAACAAAGGCGAACAGCAGGAGTAATGCAGGATATGGACTACAAAGATCTGTTAAAAAATGAAGAAGTAAAGGAACTGCTGAAGAAGGGAAATGCCAATCTTGGGGTACTTGGATATACGGATCACTCAGAGGCACACTGCGCGATTGTTGCAGAGAGGGCGGGGATCATTTTGAAAAAATTTGGCTATTCCGCTCATGAGATCGAGCTTGCCCAGATGGCGGGGGCGCTGCATGATATCGGAAATGCGATCAATCGAAAAAACCATGGAGAGTATGGTGCGCTTCTGGCATATTCGATTTTAGAGAAAATGAAAGTTCCGCTGGCAGACCGTGTTGCGATTGCTTCTGCAATCGGAAACCATGACGAGTCAACAGGGGGAGCTGTAGATGCGGTGTCGGCAGCACTGATCCTGGCAGATAAGACGGATGTGCGGAGAAACCGCGTGCGTGCAAAGGACAAAGCAAGCTTTGACAAGCACGATCGTGTGAACTATGCAGTCACGAATGCAAGTGTGAAAATCAACACAGAGAAACATCTGATCACGCTGAACCTGCAGGTAGATGAAAAAATCTGCACGATGTTTGAGTATTTTGAAATTTTCCTGGGGCGGATGATGATGTGCAGGAGAGCGGCCGAGGTGCTGGGGGCGCGGTTTAAGCTCACTGCGAATGGGAGCAAAGTTCTCTGACCTTACAGGTTTGGGAAATGGCAGAGAAATGATCCGGAAGGGATTGATAAGACAATCGAGACGCTGGAAAGTCTGATCATAGACTGAATACGATGGTAAAAAGTCTGCTTTTGTTTCGGGAACATATGTTTACTTGCACAGAAACCTGTGGTATAGTAGAAAAATAGAAAACAGGAAAGTGTGTGGGTGTGTGAAGCATACAGCAGCGGTGGGGGAGTCAATCCCCATCTGATATAGTCTCCGGCTGGGCGCACATTGTCCGAAGGACAATGGTTTTGCGCCGACCGGAACGGAGTGTAGATGCAGAGGTGCGCAGGGGCGATATGACATGCATCTGCATGACGTGCACCCTCATAATAAGAATGAAATAAGGAGAAAACAGATGAGCTGGTCCTGGAAAACCAAACCACGGAGCATCCTGAAGACGGTGCGATGGTTTCCGTATTTTGCAGCCCTGGAAGGTCAGGACTGGAATGAAAAATCAATAAACGTAAGCAGAAAAACCGGACAGCCGGTCCATCCTGTGCGCAGGAGTTACATTTATGCAGCCCACAGGGACGAGGATCAATGGCTGTCCGCTGTTGCGTTTGAGGAATATCTCTCAGGTCAGAGAGATGTGAATGAGACGGAAGCAAACGGCCGGATGGACAAGGGAGCTTTTGAATTTTTTGGTTTCGGCTATGTGGATCGGGGAGGGATAATCCGTGTCACCAGGGTCGGACGGCGGATACAGCAGGGAACGTTTGATGAGGAGGACTATCTGAAACAGCTGCTGAAACTGCGTCTGCCCAATCCTGTGTATCAGTCTGGCAGGATAAAGAAAGAACAGTTTGTATTTCCCATGCAGCTGGTGCTGGAGGCAATGGAGACGTATGGTGAACTCAGTCGGAACGAGCTGGCGCTGCTGTTCGGCTGCGATACTACTGACCAGATGCCGTTGGCCATGGACGCTGTTGGAAAGTTCCGGGAGCAGTATGCGCAGCTGCGGAACAAAAATGATACGGCAAAGGTAAAGAAACTGTTTGCAAATGTGTACGCCGAGACGTATGACAAAATAGAGAATGCGGTGGATAGCTACTATGAATATGCCGAAGCGTTTTTCAGATCGCTGCTGTATACGGGGCTTTTTACTGTGTCAGGACGGAGTATTGCCACCAAGATCAGAAGAGCGGAACATTCTTTGACAAAAGTAACGATGCTGCGAGAACAATTTCGTTTTGCGCAGCCGGATTTTCATGATATCGACACATATATGGAATGGTTCGGAGATCCGGATGCGGTGCGTCTGCCGTGGGAAAATCCGAGAGAGCGCAGAACTCTGATTGCGCAGAAAGCCGGAATGCTGGCGGAGAGGATCAGTCAGGAGCCGGAGAGTGCCACATCCTGGCAGCAACTGTCTCTCTCTGACATTGCGCAGATTAAGGAAGCGGCAGAGGGCAGCAGCGACGCGGCAGCCCTGAAAGATTATGAGGAACAGCTGCACAGCGACCTGATTTCCTATCATGAAAATTATTTTATTCATGTGGCATCCAGGACAGAGGAGGCCAGAACACAGATCTTTCAAAAATTTCAGGATATTCTGGATAATGAGGATATGAGCGCGCTGTGGCTGGAGGTCAACACATGGAAATCACTGGTAGCTGTGCAGGGAGATCATTTTGTGAAGCGGAATTTCAGGATCGAGGAGGATCTGTCGCCCAGAAGTTTTGCGCCGGGAACAGGCAATACGCCGGACATGGAACTGTACAGCGGGGAGTATGTGATCCTTCCGGAGGTATCGCTGATGACGGGCGTGCGCCAGTGGGAGCATGAAGGATCGAGTGTGATCGATCATGTACTAAGTTTTATGAAAAAATATGAGGACCGGCGGGTAATGGGGATCTTCCTTTCCTCCAGTCTGAATGAGCGTACCGTATGGCAGTTTTTTGTTCTGAGTCGCGAAAGCTGGATGGGAGCGCCGGTGCCGGTGATCCCGCTGAAGATTACGCAGTATGTGGAACTTATCAGACACATGTATGAATACGAATGGAAAATCGACCGGTTAATTGAACTTCTGGAGGATATCTCACAGTACGCAGGAAAATGCATGGATTACCGGGAATGGTGGGCGGAGATCCCGCACCGGATCAGAAAATGGGAGGAGAGTGGATGTCCGGTGGGCGAATGAGGGTGCGCCGGATACAGGATCGAGAGTGAATATGACAGTTAAAGTAAAGGAAAACAGGTTTTCTCCTATTTTGAAATATCCCGGAGGAAAGGAAAAGGAACTGAAGTATATCCTGCCTGAGCTGCCGGAACACTGCGAGGCATATTATGAACCGTTTGTGGGCGGCGGCGCCGTTTATTTTGCGCTGGAGAGCGACAGATCGTATATCAACGATAAGTCTCTGGAACTGATCAGTCTGTACCGGATGATACAGATGAAAGACTGTGAATTTATCCGGCGGCTGTACGGGATGGAGGAAAGCTGGCGGAAAATGGGAGAGCTGGCGGAGAGCTGGGAAAAGGAGCTTGGAAAACTCTACCGGCGCTATAAGAAGATGGCGCAGAATAGTTTGGCAGCCGTACAGAAAAACGAATGGAAATCCGCGGGAAAAGCAGCGAAACAGGAGCTGGAGAAGGAATCAGTTCGGTTTGTGAAGCGCCGCAGAGAGGAGCTGCAAGCGATCCTGACAGAAACAATCATTCCGGAAGGATTTGCGGACGCAGAGCAGTGGTTTGCCGGAGAGATTGCGGTGAGTATCCGGGATAAAATGGTCCGTATGTGCAAGTTGGAAGAGAAGAAAGGGAGATTGACGGAAGATGACCTGGGCCAGAACCTGGAATGTGCGCTGAAGAATGCATTGTATATGTATTTCAGGTATCTGTATAATCATGGAAGTGCGCTGGGAATCAGTGAATCGTTTGCCGCAGCCGTTTATTTTTTTATGCGGGAATACTGTTATTCTTCGATGTTTCGTTATAACAGGCAGGGAGAATTTAATGTGCCGTACGGCGGGATTTCCTATAACAGAAAGTCTATGATGCGCAAGCTGGAATATTTTCAACAGGAGACACTGACGGAACATTTGAAACATACAGTAATGGAACATATGGATTTTGAAGCGTTTTTTGAGAGACATACGCCCGGGCAGCAGGATTTTATTTTCCTGGACCCGCCCTACGATTCAGAATTTAGTACGTATGCGGGGAATGTATTTGACCGGTCGGATCAGGAGCGGCTGGCGGACTATCTGATCCGCAGGTGCAGTGCCCGGTTTATGCTGGTGATCAAGAACACAGAGTTTATTCGCAGTCTCTATCCGGAGGGGACGCATACAGCAAACGGCGGTCGGATCCGGATCAGAAGATTTGACAAAAAGTATATGGTAAGTTTTCAGGATCGCAATGACAAAGAGACGGAACATCTGATGATAAGTAATTATGAATGAACATAAAAGTGAAGTCCGGGATTTACGATATGTGATAGGGGAGGAATGCGGGAGCATTCTTGAAATGATTAACAGAACAGTTTCAAACACGCTTTAGAACATAATTATATTCAAGAAGACAGGCAGTAGGGAAAAGCTTGCATTTTCCGCTGTCTGTTTTTGATTCTGCTATAGGAAATTATGATAATTTCCTATAGCAGAATCCTTCGGCAAGGCGCACTTTGCCGGAAAACGTGGTTTTGCAGCAAGCGAAACAGGGGACAATCTTGCAACGCTAGCGAAAACCATAGATGTTCAACAAAACAATAAAAAACAATAGTAAATATTGACAAAACAATAGCGAAGTGATAACATAAATGATAAAGAAACGACAGCGGGAGCAACTGTTATAAAAGAAAACTGAAAACTTCAACAGCGAACGAAAAACATAAACAAAAAAGACTGTCTCAGAAATAGCAACGGGAAAAGCGGAACAGAAAAACGCAGTGATGTAACAGAATACAAAATGATTCTACAATAATTAAAACAAATGCAAAAAGAATAAGGAGGTTTACCAGATGAAAGCAGCTTACTTTTATGGGAAAGAGGATATCAGAGTGGAAGAGGTTCCGGTTCCCGAGGTCAATGACAATGAGATGTTATTAAAAATCAAACTGGCATGTATCTGCGGCACAGACCAGAGAATTTTCCGGTTCGGTCATTTCAAGATCCCGGAAGGCACAAAACGTGTGCTGGGGCATGAGCTGGTAGGCGAACTGGTGAAGGTAGGATCCAATGTAAAAGGATACAGAGAAGGGCAGAGAGTAGCGGTAGCTCCCAATGTAGGCTGTGGTATATGTGATATGTGTCTGCAGGGCTATAACCATATGTGTCCGGATTACGAGGCGTTTGGCATCAGCTACGACGGTGGATTTGAGGAGTACATGAAGATCCCGGCAGAGGCGATCACGCGCGGAAATGTGATTGAGATTCCGGATGGCATGAGCTATGAATCAGCAGTGATTTCAGAGCCGTTTTCCTGCTGCTTCAACTCTTTCCAGCTTCTGAACACAAAACCAACTGACTATGTGCTGGTAGTAGGCGCAGGCCCGATCGGGGCGATGCATGCGATCCTGCATCAGAGAGCGGGCGCAGCCAAAGTGATCATCGCAGACCTGTCCGCACCGCGTCTGGAGCAGATGAAGGAGTTCGGTGATTTTGTGCTGATCGACAGTTCCAAGGAAGATCTGGCAACAGCCCTGAAGAGAGAGACCGGCGGCCACGGCGCAGATGTGATTATCACGGCCTGCTCCGTACCGGCAGTGCAGGCACAGGCTCTGGAACTGGCAGCACCCATGGGAAGGATCAGTTTCTTTGGCGGACTGCCCAGCGGACGTGACAATGTAGAGCTGCACACCAACCTGATTCATTACAAGGAGCTGAAAGTAGTAGCGACTACGGGTTCCAGCATCAAACAGTACAAAGATGCCATGAATATCATTGCAAGCAGCAAGGTAAATATCGCGGGTCTGATCACCAACAAATATAAGGTAGAGGATATCGGAGACGCATTTGCGAACGCGATGGCAGGCAAGGGCCTGAAGACAGCGATTTCTTTTGAATAGATTTTAATCGGATCAAGTAAGTTCCCTGATAGAAGTGCGAAAAGCAATAATCAGTGGGTAGGGGCTTGTTTGTATCAGGAGGAGGATTAGAAAATGATAGATGGAAAGTTAGCCGTATGTGTCATCGGATCAGGCCGTGCAGGAATGATCCATGCGATCAACTATGCAAAAAATATTCCGGGAGCCATGCTGGCGGCTATGGTGGATCCGGTGGAAGAGGTAGCCAAAGAGGCAGCAGAATCTCTGGGAACCAAATATTATCTGACGCACGAGCAGGCGTTGGAAGATGACCGCATTGACGCGTATGTCGTAGTATCCCCGACCAAGTTCCATGTGGGGATCGTGGAAGCGATCGCAGCCCAGAAAAAACACATTCTCTGCGAGAAACCGATGGCGATGAATGAGGAAGAGTGCGACCGGATGATTGCGGCCGCCGAAAAGAGCAATGTCAAACTGCAGATCGGATTTATGAGAAGATTTGATGCCGGATTTATGCATGCGAAAGAAGTGATTGACTCAGGACAGATCGGCGATGTGGTTATGGTTCGTTCCAATACGAGAGGACCCAGTGTGCCAAGACCTTGGATGTACGATATCAAAAAGAGCAACGGACCGCTGGCTGAGGTGAACAGCCATGATATCGATACCATGCGATGGTTCACCGACAGTGAGTTCAAGAGCCTGTATGCGATCGGTGGAAATTACCGTTGCCAGGATGCGAAAGAAGAGTGGCCGGATTTCTATGATAATGTCGTGCTGGCAGCCTCTTTTGAGAACGGAATGCAGGGAATGTTGGACGGTGCGCAGGGCGTGGGCTATGCGTATGATGCACATGTGGAAGTGCTGGGCACGAAGGGAAGCATCCAGCTCGGAAGCCTGGAAGGGCAGAGGCTGGTGGTATGCAGCTCCGCTGACAAGACAGGTACCTATCCGCTGGTAAACAGCTGGAGAGATCTGTTCAAGGAGGCTTATCTGAATGAAGATACTGCATTTGTGCAGGCTGTGCTGAATGATACGCCGACCAGAGTAACCGGTCATGACGGAAAGATGGCAGTCCGCGTAGTCAATGCCGGAAACACTTCTATCGTCGAAAAACGAATTGTAGAGCTGTAAGCAACAGGACGGAATGTCTGGCTGAGATCTGTGAAGCGTGAAAAAGCTGTGGTGTTAAAATTTATAACAGCGCAGCTTTTTTGTTTTCTGGCACAGTTGTCTGTCAAAATGCTGATCGAAAATGATTGATTGAAAAATATATAAAAATACCGGTAAAATATTGTCTATTTCATTAATAAAAAGAAATTGACAGAAATATAACGGGTTGCTATAATCCACTTATAAAAAGGTGTTTTACAAAAGTTCCATATGAGGTATGATGAATATTCATAAACAAAGGTGAATGTTTGTTTGAGATGAACAGGTAAGACAGAAGAAGATAGCAGATCAAGGGGGATTTTACAATGTCAGAATTTTCAAAATTTTCAAGAGGATGGTGCTCACCGGAGCGCTACATTCAGGGACCGGGAGAGTTTGATAATCTTCGGTTTTACACCGATATTTTCGGTAAAAGCATGGTATTTTTTGTGGACGGATTTCTGTATGAGGAATATGGAAAGCGGATCTGCGGACTGTACGGGGGAGCAGAGTACAAAGTACAGGTATTTCCGTTTCAGGGAGAAGTGACGGAAGAACTGATTTCCTCTCATGTAGAAAAATTAAGCGCTGATGCGCCGGATGTGGTAGTTGGCGTCGGTGGCGGCAAGACGATCGATGTAGCCAAGGCAGTCGGGACAAGACTTGGGAGACCGTTTCTGGTAGTGCCCACGATTGCGGCAACAGACGCGCCGTCCAGTTCTCTTTCTGTGATTTACAGGGAGGACGGATCCCATGCGGGAGAGTTTTTTTACGACCACAGCCCCAGTATTCTGATTGTGGACAGCCAGATCATTGCCAATGCGCCGGTGCGCTTCCTGGTTTCCGGTATGGGCGATGCGCTTGCCACACTGATTGAGGCAGAGTCCACCGCAAAGGCAAACGTGCCGAACCTTGTTTATCACAAACACGGCGGACACAGACAGACACTGGCAGGACAGGCGATAGCAAGAGCCTGCTATGATTCCCTGATGGAGTACGGCGTGCTGGCAAAACAGGCATGTGAGAAACATGTAGTGACAGCAGCGCTCGACAATATCATTGAGACAAACATCCTGCTGAGCGGACTGGGATTTGAAAATAATGCAACATCCGCCGCACATTCTGTGAATGACGGCATCACAGTGCTCCCGGAGGGAAAAAAGACCATGCATGGCGAGAAAGTTGCGTTTGGAACGATCGTGCAGCTGGTAGCAGAGGATGCGCCGAAGGAATATCTGGACGAAGTCGTTGACTTTTGCCTGAGTGTGGGACTGCCGGTATGTCTGGAAGATCTGTATGTAGAGCCGACAGAGAAGAATATCAGAACCATCGCCGAAGCTTCCATGCACAGCAACTGGGACAATATGCCATTTGATGTCAGCGTAGATCTGGTGTATGCGGCGATTGTGGCGGCGGACGCTTACGGAAAGAGCAGAAAAGCAGAGAAATAAAAACTGAAAAATTAAAATTGGGAAAAAAGAGGGCTGCTGCAAACTAGATATGGCATCAGCTCTCTTTTTGTTTCTGAGGTAACTCTCATCTCCGCAGGTGGTGAGAAACAAGTCATTATCAGCGGTGGGAGTCCATCTCCTGTCTGATACAGCCTCTGGCAGGGTGCAGATGCAGAGGTGCGCAGCCTGTTACAGCTTGCTGATAAACTGATCGATGGCAGGAGCCTAAATACAGACTGGAAATGGTTGACATTTCCAAACATTTCGGAGGCGTAAAGGCGCTTAACAAGGTTTCACTGCGGGTGGAACCGGGAGAAATCCATGCGCTGATCGGCGAAAACGGTGCAGGAAAGTCCACACTGATGAAAATACTTTCCGGCGCCTACATACGTGACGAGGGTCAGATTTTTGTGGACGGGAAAGAAGTGAAAATCTCCAATCCCAAGGATTCAAAAGAGCTTGGAATAGCCATCATTTATCAGGAATTTATGCTGGCGCCGGATCTGACTGTTGCGGAAAATATTTTTATTGACAAACTGACAGGAAATGGAAGATTTATAAATTGGAAGAAATTATGCCAGGATGCGAAAGAGCAGCTTTCCAGACTGGGATTTGACGATATTGATCCGAATGCAAAGTGCGGAACACTGAGCGTGGCATATCAGCAGGTGGTGGAGATCTGTAAATGCCTGTCCAGAGAAGCAAAGATTCTGGTATTTGACGAGCCGACGGCTGTGCTGACATTTTCAGAGATTGAGAAGCTGTTCGGGATTATTCGAAAATTACGGAGCGAGGGAGTAAGTATTATTTACATCTCTCATCGTCTGGAAGAGATCTTTGAGCTGAGCCAGCATATTACAGTGCTGAAAGACGGCGCTTATGTAGATACAGTAAATACGGAGGACATCAACAAGCAGCAGCTGGTGAATATGATGGTAGGCCGTGAGCTGACAGATCTTTTCCCCGAGAGACATGCGAAGATCGGAGATGTGGTACTGAAAGTAGAAAATCTGTGTGCCGGAAAGATGGTGCAGAATATCAGTTTTGAAGTGCGCGCCGGCGAGGTGCTTGGCTTCAATGGCCTGGTAGGTTCCGGAAGAACGGAGACGATGCGGGCGATCTTCGGAGCGGATCACAAGGACTCCGGGAGAGTCATTTATTTTGGCAAAGAGGTAGACTGGAAAAATCCGAAAGAAGCCATCAAAGATCAGTTTGGTCTGCTGCCTGAGGACAGAAAAAAACAGGGACTGCTTCTGATGCAGAGTATTCGCATCAACACCACGCTGGCAAGCCTTGACAAGATCACAAAAATGGGAGTGATCGACCAGAAGAAAGAAAAAAGCCTCGTGGAGCGGGTGCTGAAAAATATTCATACGAAGTACGGAAAGATGGAAGACAATGCCAACTCCCTCTCCGGCGGAAACCAGCAGAAAGTGGCTCTGGCCAAATGGATTGCGGCCGACTGTAAGTGCATGGTATTTGATGAACCCACCCGCGGTGTAGACGTGGGGGCAAAGGCGGAAATTTACCGTACCATTAATCAGCTGGCAGAGAGCGGTGTCGCAATTATTATGATTTCATCGGAAATGCCGGAAGTCATTGGAATGTGTGACCGGGTTATCATCATGCGGAACGGAATGATCCGCGGGGAAATTCCGAAGGAAGAGATGACGGAACACGAATTAATCAAGTATTCGATGGGGGTAAACTGATGAAGAATAAGACAAGTATCAAAAAATTTTTAATCCGTAATAATACGTATCTGATTTTTCTTGGCCTGATCATTGCCTGTTCACTGGTGTCTGACCGTTTTCTGGCCGTGATGAACCTAAGAAACATTGCGCTGCAGCAGGCAGGTCCGATGTGCGTGGTTCTTGGCATGCTGTTCGTCATCCTGACGGGCGGAATTGACCTGTCAGTAGGTTCTATGATGGCCTTGGGATCTTCCTGCACCGCATACATGATCGTCAACGCAGGGTTCCATTTTGTTCCCGCCATGCTGATCAGCCTGGTCGTGGGCGTGATCTGCGGTGCATTCACCGGTTTTCTGGTAGCGTACTGTAATTTCCAGGGCTTTGTAGCATCCCTGGCCATGATGACCATTGCAAGAAGTGCATCGCTGGTGATCACGAACGGAAGCCCGATCCGTCTGGAGACAGACACACTGGCAACTCTCGTAAAAGGACAGTACGGTTATCCGATCCTGATTATCACAGTACTGCTGATCATCTTCCTGTGCCTGGTGCAGAAATACACCGCTTACGGACGTATTGTTATTGCAGTAGGCTCCAACGCAGAGGCAGTAGAGATGGCAGGTATCCGCGTAAAGAAATATCTGGTGTCCGTGTATGCCATCTCCGGCACACTTGCAGTGCTTGGTGGTATCTTTATCGCAGCCCGTGCCTCAACCGGAAGCGGAACAATCGGTGAAGGACAGGAGCTGGATGCCATCGCGTCCTGCGTGATCGGTGGAGCCAGTCTGGCAGGCGGAAAAGGTATGGTATTCAAAGCTGTTATCGGCGCCCTTGTACTGGCACTGATCAGCAACATTATGAACCTGCTGGCAGTTCCTGCATATCCGCAGGGCATCATCAAGGGTATCATTATTATCATCGCCGTATTCCTGCAGGTATTCACAGACAGAAGTGAGAGTGCAAACTAAACATAAAACGATGGAACAGACTGCACAGCAGAAGAAATTTTGAAAATAAGATAAAAAATAAAACAAAATTACCTATTGTATATAATGAAAAGAGAACCGGATCGGAATGGTCAGTAGCCTTTCCGGCAGATAGAAAACAGAGCAGACTGTCTGCCGGAAGGAAATGACCAGAGCGGCCGGTTCTCTTTTTGTTTCAAGAATGTCCAAGCATTTTGCTGCGATGTAGACAACTTTTGTTGATCTATGTTATCAGAAAAGATAGAAACGATAGAAATTAACAGTAAACAAGAACAATAAATAAAAAACAACAACAAAACAATAATTATATATTGACAAAAACGATAATATTATGCTAAAATCAAGAAAAAAGTTAGTAAAAAAACAAAAAAATAGCAAAACAGTTAGCGAACAATAATGATGCGCGGAGGGCGTGATATGAAAGCAGCAAGATTATACAGCCCGGGGGATCTGAGGATCGAAGAAGTTGCCTGTCCTGTACCGGGAGAGGGGGAGATTTTAATTAAAGTACATTCCGCTGGTGTGTGCGGCAGTGACATTCCGCGTATTATGGTGACCGGAACATACCATTTTCCGTGTACACCGGGACATGAGTTTGCCGGTGAGGCAGCTTCTGACGGAGATGGCTTTAAAAAGGGCGACCGTGTGGTGGTTGCACCTTTGATGCCGTGTTTCAGGTGTGAGATGTGCAGGCAGGGACATTATGGTCAGTGCAGAGATTACAATTTCCTTGGTTCCAGAACGGATGGAGCGTTTGCCGAATATGTGAAGGCACCGACGAGAAATGTACTGCATCTGCCGGATACTGTTTCCTACGAGGAAGCGGCAGTGATTGAACCGGCGGCAGTGACGATTCACGGCTTGTACAAGCTTCAGCTGACAGGTCAGGAGCGCGTGGCAGTATTTGGATGCGGAGCGATCGGACTGCTTGCAGTGAGCCTGCTGAAACTGGTAGGAGCAAACTATATCGCAGCGGTAGATATCGATCAGGAGAAACTGGAGATGGCGAAAAAACTGGGCGCAGATTTTGTCATCAATTCGATGAAAGAAGATCCGATCGAACGGCTGCATCAGGAGCTTGGCGGTGGAGTGGACGCGGCGGTGGAGACTGCCGGAACTCCGATTACGCAGGAACAGTGTATCCGCGCCGTCCGAGATCAGGGCAGGGTGCTGTATCTGGGGACGGCTCACAGAGATGTGGTGCTTCCGCCCAAGACATTTGAGAGAATTGTACGGGGAGAGATCCATACGGTAGGATCATGGAATTCCTATTCCGATCCGTTCCCGGGCAGGGAGTGGACGGAGATTATCCGTTTTCTGGAAGAAGGAAAGCTGACGTTTGCACCGTTAGTGACGCACAAATTCAGACTTTCCCAGATGCCGGAGGTTCTGGCAGATATGGCCGCAAGAAAGATTCCCTATATTAAGGTACTTTTTGACATGACGGAGGAATAAGGCATGGGAAAAGAGCTTTTGATGGCGGTGGATCTGGGAACCAGCTTTGTAAAAGCCGGGATCTACAACCTGGACAGCGAGTGTATTGCCCTTGCAGACGAAGAAGTGAAATCAGAACGTCCGGCGTCCGGCATTTTTATACAGCACGGTGAGGAGCTGGTGCAGTCAGTGCTGCGCTGTATCCGCAAAGTGACAGAACTGGTGGGCGATCGGGCAGAAAATGTGGAGGCAATCGCTTTTACCGGGCAGATGGCCGGGTTTATGGGCGTAGATAAAGACTGGGGCGATGTGACAGGATGGTCCTGTTCCCTGGATACCAGATATACACCCTACGCGGAAAAACAGATGGAACAGATGGCCGACAAATTCCTGGCTATTTCAGGAACGAATGCACCTCTGTTTTCGACAAAATACGAATGGTTTAAAAATGACTTTCCGCAGGAAGCGGAACGCATTGCCAAATATATGATGATCAGCGGCTACGTGATCGGCAAACTTGGAGATGTACCGATTGAGAACGCTACGATGGATGGTTCGTTCCTGGCATGGACAGGACTGGCTGATATCAGGAACAGGGACTGGTCCGATGTGATCTGCGGTGAGCTGGGTGTGCAGGAGAAATTCCTGCCCAGAGTATCCCAGTCCAATGAGATTGTGGGCCATCTCTCACAGGCTTCAGCGGCTGCCACAGGATTAAAGAGCGGGATCCCGCTGATTTCCGGAGCAGGCGACAAGATTGCGGGCTGTGTGGGAGCCAACATATTGAAGAAAGGCGATATTATTTTCGAGGCGGCTTCCTATGCGGGACTCAGCTGTCTGGTCGATGATTTCTGCCCTGATTTTGAAGAAAGATATTTTGATGTGCTGGCCGGTGCTTTCCCGGGAGATATGTATGCACATTATTATATTCCCGGTTCCGGCATTTCCCTGAACTGGTTTATGGACAATTTTGCCAGACAGAGCGGTGAAAAGCTGGGAGATGCGTTTAAACGTATCGATGTTGAGGTGGAAAAAATTCAGCCGGGCTGCGATGGTCTGATGGCAGTGGGGATGATGGGTGGTACGGCGATGCCGTTTGACGGAGACCTTAAGGGTGTCTGGATGGGATTTAACTGGGCACATACCAGGGCGCATTTTTACCGGGCACTGCAGGAGAGCTTTTCCTATGCGGTAGCTACGGCGATTGAGCGTATTGAAAGGAAATATCCAGACTGTGAGAAGAAACATGTAAAAATCATCGGCGGCGGAGCCAAGTCTGCGGTATGGACGCAGATGCTGGCAGATGTAAGTCAGAGAACATTTGAACGGCTCAACCGTGAAGACATCGCGCTGTGGGGTGCCTGCGTACTGGCGGCCAACGGCATAGGTCTGGCGGACGATGTGAAGGCGATCACGGCAGAGCATGTACATGTGAAAGAAGTATATGAGCCAAGAGCAGAGCTGGCGGCGAGATATAGCGAGCTTCGGGCACAGTATAACAGATATGCGAAAGAACTTTCGCCGTACTGCAGAGATCTGGTGTCATAAGTCATAAGAAACAGCCAGAAGGGTGCGCAGGAGAAATATACCATGCAGATGCATGATACGCACCTCGCAGCAAGAATGCCGGGGCATTCTTGAATGCAGTTCGCGGAGAAGTTAGAGTAAAGTACTGACCGGGGATACTGGGGGGTATCATCGGCAGACGTAATAAATTTTTATAAAACGAAGGAGGGTTTTACAATGAAAAAAAGAAACATGGCTGCATTTTTAACAGTGTTCGCGGCAGTAACAGCAATGGGAGCTATGGCAGCAGGCGCAGATGAGGCAGGAAAAGTATACGGCGTGTCTGTTATGACACATAATAACAGCTTTTTCCTGGCTGAGATCGAGGGCGTTGAGAGTGCAATCGATGAAGGCGATGAAGTGATGGCTCCGGATCCGGCGCTGGATATTCAGACTCAGATCGATCAGATCAGTGATATGATCAGTTCACAGGTAGACGTAATCATCGTAGATGCAGTAGATTCCGAAGGAATCAAACCGGCTCTGAAAGAAGCAGAAGAGGCTGGTATTCCGGTGATTGCAATCGATACACAGGTAGCAGATGCAGATCTGGTTTGTTCCACAATCGTATCGGATAATGTAGATGCAGGACGTCTGGCAGGACAGGCTCTGATCGATGCAATGGGCGGCAAAGGAAAAGTTGCCATTATTGATCATAATGAAGTGGCATGTGTGCGCGATAGAACAGACGGTTTTGAAGAGATTTTGGAAAACTATCCGGATGTGGAAATTGTATATCGCCAGAGCGCTCACGGCAACGTAACAGAGGCTCAGGAGCATACAGAAGTTGCTCTGCAGGGCGACCCGGACATCACAGGTATTTTCGCAATCAATGATCCGACCGCAGCCGGCTGTGTGGCAGCAATTAAGGGCTCCGGATTGGAAGGCATCTACGTAGTTGCCATCGATGGTTCCCAGGATGCCATCGATATGATTAAGGCAGGCGATCTGTTATGTACCGCAGCTCAGTCCCCGCAGCAGATCGGTGAAAAGGCTGTAGAAGTTGCAAAACATATTTTTGCAGGTGAAGAATACGATGAAATGTATGTAATTCCGATTACCAATATCACAGCAGAAAACGTAGACGAGTTTGACGGAAAACAGTTCTAAGCAGCAGACAGCAGACTCTTCTGTTGAGAAACGGCCGGAGAGTCTGCTTTTTGTATAGGAAATTTCGATAATTTCTTATACAAGAAGCCGTCGGCAGGATGCGCAGCTCGCAGAGTAGAATTAAGCTGTATACGCAGCCTGCTCGCGCACGGAACAAAAGTTGTGCTTCCAAAATAGTGGCCCGCGGGGGCGAAGCACACTTTTGTTATGTGTAGTGATACTGGGAAAGGAGAGAGTATATGACTGGAAAGACAATTTTGAAAATGGAGAATATCAGGAAAGTGTTTCCTGGGGTTGTTGCTCTGGACAATATTTCTCTTGACCTGAAAGAAGGAGAAATCCATGCGCTGCTGGGGGAAAACGGCGCGGGAAAATCTACATTGATCAAAGTACTGGGCGGTATTCATCAGCCGGACGGGGGAAATATTTATATTGACGGAGAAAAGGCAGAAATTAAAAGTGTAGCTGACGCGCAGCGGTACCGGATCAGCATTATTCACCAGGAACTGTGCCTTGCCACGAATATGACAGTGGCAGAGAACATCTTCTTAGGCAGAATGGAGACAGGGCGTTTTGGCATGGTAAAAGACCGGGAGCTGAATGCGCGGGCAAGAGAAATCATGGACACGTTTGGACTGGACGGAATCGAGCCGACCCAGAAAGTGGGAAAGCTGACCACAGCCCAGCAGCAGATGGTGGAAATCGCCAAGGCGTTGTCCATGGATGCAAGAATTATCGTGATGGATGAGCCGACCTCTTCCCTGTCAGACAAAGAAGTGCAGAAGCTTTTTGATTTTATCAAGATACTGAAAGAAAAAAACATATCAATCATTTATATTTCACATCGGCTGGAAGAAATATTTACAATCTGCGATACAATTACTGTTATCCGAGATGGACAGTATGTGGGAAGTATGGATGTGGTGGATACGAACAATGAGCAGCTGATGAGTATGATGGTAGGACGGGAATTCCGTGATGTGTTCCCCAAAAAAGAATGGGATCAGGGAAAAGAGATTTTCCGCGTGGAAAATCTGTCAAGTCCCGGCAAACTGAAAAACATCAGTTTTGAGCTGCATGAAAAGGAAATTCTTGGATTTTACGGCCTTGTAGGAAGCGGTCGTACCGAGATTATGAGAATGATTTTCGGTGTAGATCCGATTGAAGACGGAAAAATATACCTGGAAGGCAGAGAGCTGAATATTGCCTGTCCCAGGGATGCGATAGATGCAGGAATTGCGTTATGTCCGGAGAGCAGAAAGGATGAAGGACTCGTTCTGATACAGGATATTGATTACAATATGACACTCTGCGTGCTGGATGAACTCATCCACGGGATCCGACTGGACAGAAAAAAGAATAAGGAGATTGTGGAAGGATACAGCAGAAAGCTGTCGGTAAAAACGCCTTCTTACAGACAGAAAATTAAAAATCTCAGCGGCGGCAACCAGCAGAAAGTTGTGCTGGGCAAGTGGCTGGCAACAAAACCGAAGGTGCTGATCCTGGATGAGCCTACAAGAGGGATTGATGTGGGAGCCAAGCAGGAAATTTACCAGCTGATCAAGGAAATGGCTGACAGCGGGATCGGTGTGATCCTGATATCTTCCGAGCTGCCTGAAATCATACACATGAGCCATCGCGTCGTGGTTATGCGGGAAATGCGTCAGGTGGGCATCCTGGAAGAGCAGGATATCAGGCAGGAAACAATTATTCGAAATGCATTAGGAGGCTGAGATTATGGCGAGGGAAAAGAAAAATGAATTTGCGGAAAGTAAAAATCCGATTGTCCGCTTTGTAAAGGAAAATTCGGGAACACTGATGGCGCTGCTGGTACTGTGCATTATTCTCTCTGTGCTGGTTCCGCAGAAGTTCCTGACCTACAATAACTTCAGAACGATTTTACGTTCCATTTCCACAACGGCGATCGTTGCGTTCGGTATGACATTCGTTATCATAACGGGAGGTATCGATCTGTCTGTGGGATCAGTCATCGCCCTGTCCGGCACACTGTGCGCGGGTCTGATCAGCAACGGCTGGAACTATCTGCTGGCGGTGCTGGTGGGACTGGCAGTGGGAACACTGTGCGGAGTGGTTAACGGACTGATTATCTCCCGGACTCCTATTCCTCCGTTTATTGTGACGATGGCTATGATGAATATTGCGAGAGGATCAAGTTATATCTATTCTTCCGGGAAACCGATCCGTACACCGGATGATTTCGGATCGTTCGGAAACGGATATTTCCTCAGCGTTCCGATTCCGGTTATCGTGATGGTAATTCTGATGATCCTGAGTATCCTGCTCCTGTCAAAGAGCAAATTCGGACGTTTTGTCTATGCGATCGGCGGCAACGAGGAGGCGGCGAAATTCTCGGGTATCGATACAAAGAAGATTATCTGGCTGGTTTATATCCTGATTGCATTTCTGGCATCCTTCTCCGGCATCATTACGGCATCCCGTCTGTATTCCGGACAGCCGACAGTAGGACAGGGATTTGAGATGGACGTCATTGCGGCAACGGTGCTTGGCGGAACCAGTATGGCAGGCGGCGTAGGAAAAATCGGCGGAACTATGATCGGTGCAATCATTATCGGTGTGCTTTCCACAGGAATGAACCTGTTAAAGATCCCCTCCTTCTATCAGATGATCGTGATGGGACTCGTAGTGCTGGCAGCTGTTTATATTGATGTAAGACGAAAAAAGTAAATCGAATAGATTTATAAATAGCGAATAGAACAGGAAACAGCAGTAATAAGAGCGGCATAAGATAGGCATAAGATAATGGAAAACAGAACATGAATAAAAGCTGCGCTGTCAGGAAATGCCGGGCGTAGCTTTTTATTATTTTTCACGGGAAATGGCGCCCTGTGAAATGATAAGCCTCCGGCTGGATGTAATATGATCGATTTTGCTTGATTTTTGAGTTTGCGATGAGTATGATTGAAAAAAGTAAAATATGAAAGGGGGGAATGAGTTATGTCTGAACAGAATGAAACAGGAATTTTTGCAGAGGAGAGAAAACGTCGGATCGTCATTTATGTTAATCAGCACGGCAGGGTGACGGTGACAGAATTGTGTGCGGAGTTTTCCGTATCACCGGCTACGATGCGCAATGATCTCCAGGCGCTGCATGAGAGAGGGCTGCTGAAGCGGACGCACGGGGGTGCGATGGCCAATACACAGGCCAATTTTGAGCCGAGCAGCAATGAAAAGCTTGAGAAATTTCTGAAAGAGAAGCAGGCAATCGCCAGAGAGGCACTTAAATACATCCATGAGGGGGACAGTATTGCTCTTGATGCCGGCACGACCGTGTATGAGCTGGCCAAACTCCTGGGACAGTTTAAAAAACTTCGGGTTGTGACATATGATCTGAATATTGCCAGTTACCTGGATGCCAACACAGATGTTTCTCTTTTTGTGGCAGGAGGAGAAGTGCGCCGTGGTCATCATTATATGATTGGAAATGCAGCGACAGAGTCGTTGGAAAAACTTCATGTGGATACATTTTTCATGGGAGCGAACGGGATCCATCTCAAAACCGGGATCACAACGCCGCAGCTGGATACGGCGGTGATCAAAGAGCGGATTATTCCCAATGCGAGGAAGAGGATCCTTCTGGCAGACAGTTCCAAGATCGACAATATTTCATTTGCTAAGTTTGCAGATATCGCAGATCTGAATACATTTGTCACCGACAGCAACGGCGATGAGGAGATGTTGCAGCAGCTGCGGGAAGCCGGAGTGAAGGTAGATGTGGCTGTGGTAGAGGAAAACTAAACAGGGGAGTTAATCCCCATCGGATTGGCCTCCGGCACTCTTGAATCTCACAATTGGTTCCAAGATCTTTGCTTTATCGTTGTGCAAATATAAGTGGATCAGAACTTATGAGACTGAAATTTTAGATAAAAGTTCCGCAGGGTTGTTTGGTGTATATTGCATCGAACACCTGCGGATTTTTTGCGGTAGAAGAATACCTTAGGCTGTGATATAGTAAGTATACTGAGAAGATATGTAACAAATGCATATGATAAATACAGGGAATGACTCCTGTTGCGGATACGTTTTTGCTACTTATCACCTGTTATAAAACGGAAGAACGGTTGAGGCAGTAAAATGTGAAATGTCTGTTTTGGCAGGAGAAAAGATTGAGAAGGCGTTATGTCGGTCAGGAGAAGGAATGTATGCCGGTTATGAAAAATTATGAAAAGCAAAGTATTTTTATGCAAAAATAATGTCATAGTATACATATGCAATATTACTAAAAATCAAGAAATAAAATATCTGTTTTGCATATACAGACTCGCACAGGTTTGTTGAAAAAACAAAATAATGATAAATTATATATATAATAAAACGATAATATAAACATATTACTGTACAACATTGACAAAACAGTGCAGAGATGATATTTTTTATATAAGTTGAGGAGGTTTCTGATGAACAGAAAGACACTTAGCCCGCGGCAGCTGCAGGTAATGGAGATATTATGGGATGCCAGTGAGGGAAAAACGGCATCGGCGATTGTAAAATCAAACAGCGATCTGCAGATTAATACCGTACAGGCTGCACTGAGGAGCCTGGTTGCAAAGAAGTATATCGAAGTGGGAGATATTGTCTACAGTGGAACGGTGCTTTCCAGAAGATATGTTCCGGTAGTAAGCCGTGATGAATATCTGGAAATGTCCTGCAGACAGTTATCGGAGCTTTCCGGTCCTTCGCTTGTTTTCGCTAACTTTATCAATGAGGAGACAGATCGGGGTGTGCTGGATGAATTGGAGGAGATGATACAGAAAAGGAAAAAAGAACTAAAGAAAGGGGAATGAGATGAGGATTTCTCCGGGAACATTTTTGATGTGTATTTTCACAACTCTGCTACTGGCAGTGTACATATCTGTCATATTAAGAACGAAACAGAAAGTGTTTTATTCTGGGGTTAAAATAGTTTTTGCAGGAATTGGACTGATTTTGATCAGAATGTTGCTGCCTTTTGTATTTCCGTTTAGTATAACGGTGGCTTCTTATAGGATTTTGCCTCCGATTAACAGACTGCTGTACAGCTATGTGGGAAATACAGAACTGGATGTGGTAACAGTTTTATTCTTGATCTGGATTGTCGGGATGATTGTATCATTTGTTAAATTCGCTGTAAGACAGCTGCGTTACAGAATGTATCTGCGGCCTTTTCTGGTCATAGACAGAGAATGTTATCCAGGATTGAAAGCAGCTCTGGAACAGTGCGATGCGAATTTCCTGCAGGTGTGTATTGTGCCTGGAGATATTTCGCCCGGCGTATTTGGGGTCAGAAAGCCCATCTTGATTTTGCCCGAATATCTTTTTGAGAAAGATGCAGAAAAGAAATTTGAGGAAGATGATCTGTATTACATATGCAGACATGAAGTGAAACACTGTAAGAACGGAGATCTGTGGCTGAAATTGTTTCTGGATCTTGTGGTATGTGTACAGTGGTTTAATCCGCTGGCTTATCTGATCAGAGGCAAGCTGACACTTTTGTTTGAACTGTCCAATGATCAGGAAGTGATCCGGACGTTGAATGAAATGCAGCAGTTGAAATATGCTGACTGCCTGCTGAAAGTTGCCAGATGCCGCAGTGAAAAGAGAGTGACTGTACCGAAAACGCTGGAGTTTGTGCAGTCCGGTGAGAGCAGTACAGAAGTGAGAGTACGCGCGTTATTAAAACCGGAGCCAGAGACGAAACATAAAGGGAAATATCTGGCGGTCAGAGTTGTGAATATAGCAGTTGTGTTTCTGCTGCTGGCGGCAACGCTGGTGGTTGTGCCGGAAGCGTACTGGACGAGTGAGGATTACGAAGAGCAGGCAGATATGTATTATGAGGAAACAGATGATACATACTTGGTAAAAGATGGGGACGTCTATCAGTTATATATGAATGGTATTTTTATTATGGAAATTTCCAGCATTCCAGATGATCTGAAAGACCTGCCCATTATTGAAGAAAAGGAGAAAAAATGAAGAATAAAGTAAGAACCATGTTAGGGATTATGGCAATGACGATATGCCTGAGTTTACCGGTTTGTGGGCAGGCAGAAGAGGTGAATCATGAGACAGAGGTAACAGTAAGTGACGAGATTCAGCCCAGAGATTATATTCGAAAATGGGTCTATAAAGTAGAAGATAACAAGTTATACAAAAGACTTTATAACTATACAACCGGCCGTTGGGAGACATATTGGATTCTTGTTGCAGAAGGCATTTGATGAATAGGTCTATGGCTGACAGGAGATTGATGAGATGCCAGAAATTCCTGATTAAAAAATTTTGTATCGGATAATAAATGGCAGATACCTTTTATTCAGAGGGAACAGAGGATTTTGTCAGATGTATGCTGATATGAATTTTAGTATATCAGCATACAATGTAGATAGGACTGAAATAGTCCCCCGCTTCTATTATGCAGAGCAGTGAGGAGCGGGGGATTTGTGTGGTCTGAAACGAAGCATGTGACAATCCATGTAATATGGAATTTGGGTATTTTTACACCCAGATCGTGATTAGTAAAAATCCCGCCGGGCAGGATCAATGAGATCTTGTCTGACGGGATTTTTTATATTCTGCGATGTGAACCATATTAATTTTTCACAGTGCTTTTTTCAGTAGCCCAGTATTCCTTCACCAGTTTGACAACGGTTCCTGACAGCAGGAAAAGAGCAATCAGGTTCGGGATAGACATCAGTCCGTTAAAGGTCTCTGCGATGCTCCAGAGCAGACCCAGGTCAACGGTGGTGCCCAGGATGGCAACCAGAGAGTAGAGTACCATGAAAGGTTTGATCACACGGGCGGAGAACAAAAACTCAATGCAGCGTGCTCCATACAGTCCCCAGCTGATGATGGTGGAGAAGGCAAAGCAGCACATCGCCAGCGCGGTAAAAATAGATATCCAGTTGCCATAGGTGGAGGTAAATCCGTGTATGGTTAATTCAGCTCCGGCTGCCTCACCGTAGGGAACGGCGACGCCACTGCAGAGGATTACCAGTGCCGTCAGAGTACAGATAACAATAGTATCGGCAAATACTTCAAAGATACCGAAAAATCCCTGTTTTACCGGTTTCTGTGTATCGGCGCAGGCATGTGCGATGGAACCGGTTCCGAGTCCGGCCTCATTGGAAAAGATACCGCGGGATACGCCTTTTTTCATGCTGGTAAAGAAGCTTCCTACAATGCCTCCGGTCACTGCTGTCGGATTGAATGCTCCGCTGATAATAGAAGCGAAGACGTCCGGCAGACGGTCGATGTGGATGATTACAACACCGAGGGTCAGAATGATATACAGCAGTGCCATGAACGGAACCAGGCGCTCGCTGACATGACCGATACGTTTGATGCCGCCCAGAAGCACCAGCCCCACAAGCAGAGCAATGACAATGCCCAGGATCAGGTTGAATGTCGGGAGGGACTCCTGTGTCAGAACATTGTAATTAAGCAATGCGGAGTTAATCGCCGTTGTGATTGTGTTGGCCTGTGTGGCATTTCCGGTACCGAATACGGCCAGAACGCCGAACAAAGAAAAGAGGATGGCCAGCCACTGCCACTGTTTGCCAAGTCCGTTTTTGATATAATACATAGGGCCGCCCACATAATCGCCCTTGGCATTTTTCTCACGGAAATGAACAGCCAGCGTCACTTCGGAAAACTTGGTACACATACCCAGTAAGGCGGAAATCCACATCCAGAAGACGGCTCCCGGTCCTCCGATGGCGATTGCGCCGGCCACTCCGGCGATATTACCGGTGCCGACCGTCGCCGCGAGTGCGGTACAGACAGCCTGGAATGGCGTCATGGCGCCATCGGAGGCTTCACGTTTGCGGAACATGCGTCCCAGAGTTGTCTTGATTGCATAGGGAAATTTGCGGATCTGAATGAAATTGGTCCGGAAGCTGAGAAACAGTCCCACACCGATAATGCAGATCATGGCCGGAACACCCCAGATAAAATTGTTCACGGCAGAGTTGATTGTTTCGATTGTTTTCAACATATCAGTTAACCTTTCTGTTTTGCCTTTGCGGCATGATAATGTGTTCATTTTACCATAATCCAGCTGTAAAGTACAGAAATTTTGGGAAAATGACAGTTTACCCTTAAAAGTTTTGAAATTTACAGGGGAAAAAGACGAAAATAGAAAAATTTGTATTTTGCGGAATATTTGCATAGATTGGTCATACAGCGTATAATGAAAAAAATCGGAAAAAGAAGAAATAATGGGCAAACAAAAAAGCAACCGAACAGGATAACAACGGTATGCCTGGAGAAAAGGTGTGAGAAATAGAAATGATGGAGATAAAAGTACATGAGTTCGATATTGCGCAGATCTGTGATTCGGGGCAGTGTTTTCGAATGAAGAAAATCGATGAAAGCAAATGTGAGAAAAACGGATACAATCAAAACGACAATAAGGATAACTATCATGAAAACAGATATCAGGTAATTGCAGGGAACAGATACCTGGAAGTGGCACAAAGGCAGGATCGAGTTATGTTTTCCTGTACGCAGGATGCATTTGATTCTTTTTGGAAAAAGTATTTTGACCTGGACAGAGATTACGGCATATATATTTCCGGGATTGACACAGAGGATCAATATCTGACGGCTGCGGCAGAATACGGACGAGGAATACGGATTCTGCATCAGGATCTGTGGGAGATGATCATTTCATTTCTGATTTCACAGCAGAACAATATTGTCAGGATCCGCAGATGTATTGAAAATATCTGCAGCAAATACGGAACGGAGATGGATGCTCTGATGCCGGAAATGAAAAGCGATGGAAATGAGGCAGTATCGGGGATTAGGGCATTTCCTACACCGCAGGCTCTCGCATCGACCACGGAAGAGGCACTGCGGGAGTGCAACCTGGGATACAGAGCAAAATATGTGCTGCGGACAGCCAGGATGGTTGCAGATGGAACATTTGACTTGGATACGGTGAAGCAGATGGAGTACGGAGAAGCAAAAGAAAAACTGCTGACACTGTACGGCGTGGGAGAAAAAGTGGCGGACTGCATCTGCCTGTTTGCCTTGCATCAGCTGCAGGCATTTCCTGTAGATACCCATATCAGGCAGGTGCTGGACCGCCAGTATAGCGACGGATTTCCGCGGGAGCGCTATCAGGGGATCGAGGGCGTGATGCAGCAGTATATATTTTACTATGATCTCCATGCGAAAGACAGAATTGGGCAGGCGCCGAACTGACCGCAGTGTGCCGGTTCCCCAAATG